>CAZLJF010000026.1:0-26394 GCA_964559845.1 uncultured Zetaproteobacteria bacterium
CACCTTTAAGTACAGGCACAAGGCCTAAGTTTACCTTGCCCACTTCAACTTCACGGCGTTCAAAATGTCCCGGTTCTTCTTCGACAAACACAATCAACTCATTGCCCTGTCGCTGGATAGCCTGTTCAGGTAATAGAAGCACTTCTTCACCACTACCTGCCTCAATTTCAGCATTCACAAACATACCGGGATGCAATGTATCTTCCGGGTTTTGCACTTCCAGACGCACCCCTCCGGTGCGGGTTGCCTGGTCAAGCTGATGATGGATATTGATCACTTTTGCCTGGTAATGGGTTTTGTCGCCTTTTGTTGTCACAACCGCAGACTGTCCTGTACTGATACCCGCCATCTGAGACTGAGACAGCTTTACTTCAACCCAGACCGTTGATTCATCAACAACCTGTAACAGACGTGTGCCTGCGGCAATGTGTTGTCCAATACGGAAATCATCAGCCACAATAGTTCCTGCACTTGGTGCACGAAGAATAAGCTGTCCGTAACGGGTTGCTTTTATCAATTCACCTATCTCTTTCTTGTTCATTCCATAGGAGGATAAAGCTGCTTTTGATGCGGCGAGGTTTGCATGTGCAGCCTGATAACTACTCTGTGCCTGCTGGAGACGAGCTTGAGAAATAATCCTTTCTTTCACCAAACCTTCCAGACGTTTCAGATCGAGTTTATTTTTGCGATGCTCAGCCTCGGCTCTCAGATAATCGGCTTCAGCCTGTGCCAATTCTGAACTGGTGAGAGTGACAAGCTTTTGTCCTTTTTGAACTTCATCTCCCAAACGCACATGGCGAGCATGCACAACACCGTCAACCAATGCAGTGACATCAGCCAGTTTATAGCCATTGAAAGTGACGCTTCCGGGTGCAGTCACAGCCTTTGGTTGAGGGCGATGTTTGATGATTTCGGTTTCAATACCCGCTTGCCTGACTTGTGCAGGCGTTAACCTGATTGCGCCACCTTCCTCTTCATGGTGGCCATGACCGCCATGCTCTTTGTGATCATTACCTTTTTCATCATCGTGACTGATCTCTTCATGAGGGTGAACAGGTTTTTCATGGCCATACTCTTCGGCTACTGCAGGAGAACCTATTAGTAGTGCAAGTGCAAAGATTGAAATAATAAATGTTTTGATATTTTGGGTTTTCATTGTTGAATTCCTTCGAGAATATATTCCGGGTGACCCAGCACTTCGGCCAGGCGAATTCGGGCCAGCCAGCCCTGTTTCATAATATTCAGGGCAGTTAAGCGGGCATCCAGGGCCTGATTGATATGAATGACCAGTTCTTCAAGGTTCAGTTCACCTGCATTGAATGCTGTTTGTGCCAGTTTGATATTATCTGAGGAGGCGCTTGATTCTTCGATCTGATAAGCATGGCTTAAGGCCTGCATGGCACTGGTATGATTATACAAAGCTGCCTGTACTTCGAGTTGTAACCGGTTTTCAAGCCACTCCAGTTTATTTCTGGTGCGGGAAGCTTCTGCCAAAGAGGCCCGATAGGCACCGTTGTGGCTGTTCAAAAGTGGAATTGGAAAGCTGATGCCCACTTTAACAAGCTGCTCACCTGCTTCCCTGCCACTCATGAGGCTGAAAGTCGGGTCGGGAATTCGCTCTGCATCAGCAAGCCTGGCCTTTGCGTCAAATTGCCCCAGCCTTGATTTTAGGGCTGCAAGGTCTGGCCGGGACTTAAGTGCCGTGGAGAAAGGGTTTTCAGGCGGCACCCAGTCCGCCAGAAGCCGGGGGAGTACCGGTTTAATCAACTGATTGCCACCGAGTTTGCCAATGGACATATAGTATTGCGATTGTGCAAGTGTGAATGCCCGCTTCGCATCTGTTTCAGCACTTAGTGCTGATGTAAATGCCGAATGAGCCAGATTCACTTCCAACAGGTTTGAATTACCCATTTTCAGCTGTCGGCTCATGGCACTGCTCAACTGTTTGAGAGTGGCACTCTGCTGATTTCGATAATCAAGGATTTTCTTGGAGAAATAGAGATCAACAAATGACCTGGCGGCTCCGATAACTAGCCGTTGCCGTGTTGCCGTAGCCTTCCAGATGGCTGCATCCAGTGCTGCTTGTGCGGCCTGTTCGCGGTAGCCACGTTTCCCTCCAAGTTCGATTCTTTGTGAAAGAGAAATATAATAATCACTGGCCCTGCCACCTCCATTTAAGCGGCGGTTTTGGGGTTCCAGTGACAACTCCGGATTGTAGGCATAAGCACTCTGTTCAATGAACTGACCACGTGCAGCTTCGATGCCCAGTTCAGACATCTTAAGCTCCGGATGCTGCCTCCCGGCCATATCCATTGCTTCCTTTAATGTGGT
Source organism: uncultured Zetaproteobacteria bacterium (assembly GCA_964559845.1). Classification (GTDB taxonomy): domain Bacteria; phylum Pseudomonadota; class Zetaproteobacteria; order Mariprofundales; family Mariprofundaceae; genus WSZY01. The sequence goes on from CAZLJF010000026.1 coordinate 2,332, forward strand.
GGCGGTGGCCTGCCACGGTGACATACATAGCAGTATGCCTGCAGTAAATAAACGTACTCGCACAGTTTCCCCCTGTGAATAGAAATAATGAATTGTGGGGGAGCTGATTTTTCTAAACGGAACAGCATCAAATGCAGCCTGAAAACAGGCAGTCTTAATCAGCGATTAGAAAATCAGCCGTGATGAAGTTTCGGAGGGTGTTCTATCAGGAAAGGCAGGTTTTTCAGGTTCAATTCTGCCAGCACATCATGTTGTACAGTGGAGGCCAATGGCACATTTCCAAAGTATTCTGTATCAAATGCAGCGAATGTATGTGATGCGTGCACATGGCATCTATAGTCTGCCTCATCCTGGTCATGGTTACCATTCTTATCATGAAGATGCCCGGTTATATGGCCCATATCCAGATCCATTGCATGCACGTGGATATCAAACCCACATGTGAAAACAGAAAGCTGCAAAGCAAAAAAAGCTATGAGAGCCAAAGTGCGCATGGTGCCAAGATAGAACTTCATCGAAGTTGTGGCAAGGTAAGCGAGTGACTTACCTTCCTGATACGTACTTATAACCTTATCTGGTCAGTTGGCCATATAAATCTGTTTCGGGTCCAGGAGAGTTTTTGAACCCAAAACGGGCGTTCAAGGATGAGCGGTGATTAGATGCCTTCACCAGAGGAGACCGAACCGTCCGCAAATACGGCTGTGGTCAGGTACTTCTCACCACCATCCGGGAAGATGGCAACGATTTCACCCGGTTCTCCCGCTTCGGCCAGTTCATCAGCAATCTTCAGGGCAGCCGCCAGGGCGCAGCCGCATGACTGGCCGCAGAGGATGCCCTCTTCAGATGCAAGGCGCTGGGTCAGATCGTAGGCTTCATCGGTGCTGATGCCAATCTTGCGATCATGCACGGAAGCATCGTAAATGCCGGGCACGATGCTGGATTCGATATGTTTCAGCCCTTCAATGCCGTGGAAGGGTGAGTCGGGTTCAGCCGCAATGATTTGAATCTCCGGATTGGCCCTTTTCAGAAAGCGGCCGGTGCCGACCAGGGTGCCGGAGGTACCGATGGATGCAATGAAATGGGTCACGGTGCCATCGGTATCACGCCAGATTTCAGGGCCTGTTGTCTCCTCATGCGCTTTCGGATTGGCCGGGTTGTTGTACTGATCCGGCTTGAAATAGCGCTCCGGTTCGGATTCATAGATACGGCGAGCCTCGATAATGGCACCGTCGGACCCCTCCAGAGGGTCGGAGAAAATCAGCTCGGCGCCAAAGGCGCGGCAGATACGTTTGCGTTCATCGGAGACATTGCCCGGCAGTACGAGACGCACCTTAAAGCCCATGGCAGCACCGATCATGGCCAGCGCTATGCCGGTGTTGCCCGAGGTGGAATCGAGAATCGTTTTGTCACTGGTAAGTTTGCCGGAGGCAATGCCATCCTGAATCATTTTCAGGGCAGGGCGATCCTTGACCGAACCGCCGGGATTAAAGCGCTCCAGTTTTGCCTGGATACGGATATTGTCCGGCAGGTGTGCAGTGATGCGTTTCAACTCTACCAGAGGCGTATTGCCGATAAGATCAAGGATTGCAGACAAGAGAGTACGTCCTTTATTCATTTATAGGCTTGTTGCCAAGCGGGGGACACTCTGTGCTGTTCAGCCTTTTCTGCCAAGCTGTTCTATGACCTCGGCTGTATTGTCGGTTGCAAACGGCCAGCGGGGAGTGTCGTTTGACAGGATGAAGTTGCGCAGCTTCTCCGGATCGCATCCGGCCTCTTTCAGGCTCTTAAGCGTGGTTGCCCGATTGCGCTTGGCCAGTCGCTTTCCCTCGCTGTCTGTCAGTAGCGGATGATGGATATAGACTGGTGCGGGGAGTTGCAACAGCCTTTGTAAAAGAGCGTGGATGGGTGTGCTGCCTAACAGATCCTCTCCCCGGATTACATGCGTGATTCCCTGTTCGGCATCATCAACCACCACGGCCAGATGATAACTGAAGTCAATATCCTTGCGGCCAATCACCGTATCCCCCAGCGAGGAGAGGCTGACAGGGTGCCGGCGCCCGTGCTGATCGCTCCAGACCGGTGGTTCACCAATCAGTTTCATTGCCTCTGCAACATCAAGCCGCCAGGCAAAGCGTTCATGTTGCATTCTTGTTTTCGACTGATGCCTGTCGATCTGACGGCAGATGCCGGGATAGGGATCCGAATGATCCTCTTTGTGGGGGGCGATCCCCATACGCTCGATCTCCTGCTGGATATGTTTACGGGTGCAGAAACAGGGGTAGATCACCCCCAGCGATTGCAGCTGTTCCAGAGCCTTTCGATATATCGCATGTCTGTCACTCTGCTTTACGACTTCACCCTGGAATTGCACTCCCAGCCATGTCAGGTCATCAATGATCTGCCGGTAAAACTCCGGCCTGCAACGGGTATAATCAATATCTTCAATGCGAAGCAAAAGCGCTGCATGATGTTTTTCAGCCCACTGCTGGCAAAGCAGTGCTGAATAGGCGTTGCCAACATGCAGTAGCCCTGTAGGGCTGGGGGCAAAGCGTGTCCTGAGTTTCAAGTCTGCTGACGGTCCTCCTGTGAGTTCGAACCGGCGGCTTTCTGGTTGATAACCATACTGTTGTCCGATGCAGGCGGCAGGATAAGCGCCTGCCCCTCCTGAATGCGCTCGGGGCGCAACAGCAGTGAGATCTCGTCACCAGCCTGAAAACGCAGATCATCATGCGGAATCAGCATTTCGCTTTTCCGGCAGACTGCCAGCGGTTGTACGCCATGAGGGATTCTCACATCCGCCATTCTGTGGCCGATCAGGGGCGACTCCTCTTCAATTGTCCGGGTTTCATGTATGAGCCGTTTTCTCAGTGCCTGATCGTGCCAGTAGGTGAAGGTATAGGGTTTGGCAAACAGGCGCCTGGCCTGAAGCTGTTTGATCATGCTGGCGTGTTTATGCTCATCACCCTCCTGCAGGGCAACATAAACCTCCTGAACGTGGAAGTTGTTTTTGGCAAGGTTGGCAATCAGCAGGTTATGGTCGGATGAGCCGGTCATGGCGAGTATCGCTCCGACTTCTTCGGTATGCAGAATCTCCATATAGAGAGGGTCAAGCGCATTACCGCAGACCGCCTGAAAGTTGGCCCGCTTGAGATTGTTGACCACATCCGCATTCAGGTCGAGGAAGCGGACCTCACGATCATCAGCAAGCACACGGCCAAGCTCCGCACCCATCTGCCCGCCACCAATAATCAGTACCGAACGCTCATCCCGGCCTGTCACGCCCAGCCAGCGGGCCATGGGAGAGGCCAGGAAGCTGTAAACAAAAACGGAGGCGATAATGATGATATAGACAAGGGCGAGGAGTATCTCCGCTTCCTTGTATCCGGCATCAATCAGGATCAGCACAAACAGGGAGGTGATACCTGCCGCGACCACGCCTCGTGGCGCCATGCTGCCAAGGAACCATATCTGAGGGGGGGTTAACTCTGTCTCGATGGCGGCAAGCCAGGCGCTTAACGGGCGAGCAATGAGCGCCAGCATGACAAAGACGATCAGACCCTCCCATAAATACGCCTTTACGATGCCAAGGTTCAGGCTGGATGCCAGCAGCACGAACAGTACAGAGATCAGCAGGATGGAGAGGCTGCCCTTGAAATGGCGCAGGCGCTGGATATCCGGCAGATCCATCCGTTGCATGGTCGCGCCTGCCACCAGTACGACCAGAAGACCTGCCTGCGAACTGATGCCGTCTGCCAGCAGGAAGAGCCCCCATACAGCTGCCAGCGTGAATACCGTACGCAGTTCGATATCTTCAACCATATTGCTTTTCAGTACGCGGGAAAGAAGCCAGCCGCCTGTCAGCCCCAGAGTGGCGCCGACCAAAAGCTTTGTGACTATTGCCTGGATAGTGATCAGGGCAGTTGGATCCGGCGTCAGAAGAATCTGCAGCATCACAATGGCCAGGATGGCACCCACAGCATCTACGAGCATCGCTTCGCTGCTCAGGATATGGGAGACTTCACGATCCATGCGCACCTGCCGGATAATCGGCGTGATTACCGTAGGGCCGCCAACAGAGATCAGGGCTCCGAACAGCAGCGCGAGCGGCCAGCTGATGCCTGTAAGCATCTGTGCGACAGATCCGCCAATTATTATGGTCAGCAGCGGCCCGAAAATGAGAAGTCTTCCGACAACCCAGCCGTGTGCCTTCAGGTATTTAAGGTTCAGATTCAGACCGCCCTCAAAGAGGATCACAGCAAGGCCCAGCTCAATCAGGGTGTGCAGTGCGGGTTCAACCTTTTCTGTATGGAGGAGATGGATGCCGTAGGGCCCAAGCGCCATGCCTGCCAGAAGCCACAGGAAGATGGGAGGAAATTTCATCTTTGATGATGCCATCTGGCATGCGACAGCGACAAGCACTGCGATGACAAATACGGTAGTCGGGTGTTCGGCGAGTTCCATCCGGGTTTATATCTGTTTATCCATATGTATGCAGCCCATCTTAAACGCTTTGTGGCCGGTGCGGCAAGTAATGCTGATGATATATCAAAAAGAGATAATTGGATGTTGACAGAGAGGCTCCTTTACGTATGGTTCGGCGCTCATTTTAAGGCATGGGTTGTATGTTCTTATACGATCCAAGGAGTGAATAAGAGTGGCAAATCATGCATCTGCACTAAAGCGTGCACGTCAGGACGCGAAGATCCGTATTCAGCATCGTTCTCAGAAATCAACCATGCGTACAGCAATCAAGGCGGTTCATGCTGCCATCGCAGCTGGTGACAAGGCGGCAGCCAATGAAGCACTGAAGAGTGCAGTCTCCCTGATCGACCGCGCCGGCCGCAAACGCCTGATTCATCCAAAGCAGGCATCCCGCCGTGTCTCTCGGCTGAATGCACACGTGAAGGCCATGGCCTGATCTCCGGCGCTTTTCATAAGGCCCGCCTGTTTTCGAACACGGTGGGCTTTTTTTTGCCTTGCGTTATCGTTGCAGGCTGATTTTCCAGGGGAGTGAAATATGAACAGATCGGTGGTTGTCATTGGTTTGGGTGAGATGGGTAGTGTGTTTGCCCGTGGATTTCTTCGTCTGGGCTGTCCGGTTGTGCCGGTGACCCGGGGCATGAAGCCGTCAGATGTTGCCAGGGCGAACCCTGATCCTGAACTGGTGCTGGTTGCCGTAGGTGAAGCGGCGCTGCCGTCTGTGCTGGAACGTATCCCTGAAGTATGGCGTGACCGTGTGGGGCTGTTGCAGAATGAACTGCTTCCGGAAGATTGGCGGAAACACGGTTTTACGACACCCACGGTTATTTCTGTCTGGTTTGAAAAGAAGAGGGGGATGGATTCCAGGCCGCTCATCTCATCCCCGGCCTGGGGCCCAAAGGCCGCCTTGCTGGTTGATGCATTGGCAACACTGGATATTCCGGCACATGCAGTGGATACACTTGAGGAGATACGCTACGAGCTGATCCGGAAGAATGTCTATATCATCACCACCAATATCGCAGGATTGAAAACAGGTGGCACGGTCAGCGAACTTTGGCAGAAGCATGAGGCGTTTGCCCGCGCTGTCGCCAATGATGTCATGAATATCCAGCAGGCACTGGTTGGTATTGAGTTGCCGAGAGAGCGCTTGATTGACGGCATGCTTGAGGCCTTTGCCGGCGATCCGGACCACAACTGCATGGGGCGCAGCGCCCCGGCACGATTACAACGTGCTTTAAATCAGGCCGATGAAGCAGGCCTGAAGGTGGAAACGTTGCGAGGGATTGCATCAACATTAGACTTGTGAAGCGCTTGCTGGCCGGAAAACAGGCTGCGATATTTTCTGCTTGGTTTCCATTTATCAGCCCCTAGGATACGGGGATGTCTTCAAGCTCATCAGATTCACGACTCATTATTCTTCAGGGTGCATCTGCGCTCTCCGATTTTCGCAAGCAGAAGTTGCTGGATACAGCCAGGGCTCAGGGCATTGTTATTGCCGATGTGAGTGCTTATTTTATTTATATTGCCGAGGTTCAGGATAGCTGGGGCAGGGCGGATACCGAGAAGCTGGCACGCATTCTTGGTGATATTACCGTCGAGTATCAGGCTGCTGCTTCCGATGGGCTGTTTCTGGTGACACCCCGTGTCGGCACGATCTCTCCATGGTCATCCAAGGCGACTGATATTGCAGGGCTATGCGGTCTTGCATCCCTGATTCGGCTGGAGCGGGCTGTGGCCTATATGGTTGGTGGAGCAACAGCGGCGACACATACCGCCATTGCTGCGTTGATTTGTGATCGCATGACAGAGTCTGTACTGGCCAGCACAGATGAGCTTGCACAGCTCTTTTCCCACCAGCAGCCGGCACCGCTGGTTACTGTCGATGTTATCGGCGGGCGGCGGCAGGCGCTTGCAGATGCCAATATCGAACTTGGTCTGGCGCTTTCAGATGATGAGATCGATTACCTGTTTGAAAACTTTACCAGGCTTGAGCGTAACCCGTCCGATGCCGAACTGATGATGTTTGCGCAGGCCAATTCCGAACACTGCCGCCATAAAATATTTAATGCGGAGTGGGTGATTGATGGCGAGACCATGGCCTGCTCGCTCTTTTCAATGATCCGGCATACCCATGAAGCAAGCCCTGAAGGCACGCTGGTTGCCTATAGTGATAACGCCTCCGTTATTCAGGGGGGCAAATCACGGCGCTTTTATCCGGACAGCAATGGCAGCTACTCCGTCCACGATGACGATACACACATCCTGATGAAGGTGGAGACCCATAACCATCCGACCGCTATTTCGCCATTTCCGGGTGCTGCCACCGGTTCCGGTGGTGAGATCCGCGATGAGGGTGCGACCGGCACCGGCTCCAAACCGAAGGCGGGGCTGTGCGGTTTTTCTGTCTCCAACCTGCGTATCCCGGGCTTTGAGCAGCCGTGGGAGGTGGATTACGGCAAGCCGGAACGTATTGCCTCGGCGCTTGATATCATGCTCGATGGCCCGATTGGTGCTGCGGCATTTAATAATGAGTTCGGACGTCCCAATATCAGCGGTTATTTCCGCACCTTTGAACAGAGAGTCGGTAACGAGCTGCGCGGTTATCATAAGCCGATCATGCTGGCCGGCGGCATCGGCAATATTGATGCACGCCATGTTTATAAAAAGGATGTGCCTGCCGGCTCGCTGATTATTCAGCTTGGCGGCCCTGCCATGCTGATTGGTCTTGGCGGAGGGGCGGCATCAAGTATGGATACCGGTGCCAATGCCGAGTCACTGGACTTTGATTCAGTGCAGCGCGGCAATCCGGAGATGGAGCGGCGTTGCCAGGAGGTGCTGGACCGCTGCTGGCAGATGGGGGATGCCAATCCGATTCTGTTTATACACGATATTGGTGCAGGCGGCCTCTCCAATGCCGTGCCGGAACTGATCCATGATGCCGGGCGTGGCGGCTGGTTCGATCTTCGCGCCGTACATAATATGGAACCGGGCATGAGCCCGATGCAGATCTGGTGTAACGAGGCGCAGGAGCGTTATGTGCTGGCGATTGCACCGGAAGATCGCGACGTCTTTACCGCTATCTGTGAAAGAGAGCGCTGTCTCTTTGCGGTGCTGGGTGAAGCAACTGACGATGGCCGTCTGACTGTCAATGACCCTGTGTTTTCCAACAGACCCGTAGACCTGCCTTTGGAGGTACTGCTTGGCAAGGCTCCGAAGATGACTCGCAACGCCACTCGTATGGAGCCACAATCCGAGCCGCTGGATCTGGATGCGATTGATGCTGTCGAGGCGGCAAGGCGCGTATTGCGGTTGCCGAGTGTGGCCAGCAAAGAGTTTCTGATCACCATTGGTGATCGCTCGGTCACCGGTCTGGTGACGCGTGACCAGATGGTCGGGCCGTGGCAGGTGCCGGTTTCGGATGTGGCAGTGACCTCGACCGATTTTGAAGGCTATAGCGGCGAAGCGATGAGTATGGGTGAGCGTACGCCAATTGCACTGCTTGATGCGGCGGCATCCGGGCGTATGGCGGTCGGTGAGGCGTTGACCAATATTGCTGCCGCCTCGATAGAGAGGCTTGGTGATGTGAAGCTCTCGGCCAACTGGATGGCGGCATGCGGTCATGAAGGCGAAGATGCGCGGCTTTATGACACGGTGAAGGCGGTCGGCATGGAGTTGTGCCCGGCGTTGGGTATTTCGATTCCGGTCGGTAAGGACTCGCTGTCCATGAAGAGTGTCTGGCAGCTTCGGGATGAAAACGGCAATGAGCAGCAACGGCAGATGACATCACCGCTTTCACTGATTGTATCCGCATTTGCGCCGGTCAGTGATACACGTAGAACAGTTACGCCCGAACTGCGAAGAGACAGGGGCGAAACGGACCTGATTCTGATAGATCTGGGTAATGGCAAACATCGCCTGGGCGGTTCGGCACTGGCTCAGGTGTATGGCAAGACAGGCGAAGAGGTGCCGGATCTTGATGACCCGGTGCTGCTTCGCTCTTTTTTCCGGGCTATCCAGAGGCTCAATGCTGAAGGCTTGCTGCTTGCCTATCATGATCGTTCTGACGGCGGCCTGTTTGTAACCATCTCTGAGATGGCCTTTGCAGGCCGTACAGGTGTCTCTGTACACCTTGACGCGCTGGGTCATGATGAACTGGGCGTGCTGTTTGCCGAGGAACTGGGGGCCGTCATTCAGGTTTGCAGGTCGGATCGTGAAAAGGTACTGGCACACCTGGTTGATGAAGGCATTGGTCATGTCAGCCATATTGTGGGCGAACTCAATGATGAGGCGCGTATCCTGTTTTGCTGCCGGCAGAGGCGGGTCATTGATGCGGATTTGTTTGAGCTTCAGCAGCTATGGAGCGAGACCAGTTACCGTATGCAGGCGCTGCGTGATAATCCGGAATGTGCGCGTGAATCCTTTGATGCCATTGCCAACCGTAATGACCGCGGCCTCTATGCCGAACTGACATTTGATCCGGCGGAAGATATTGCTGCGCCATATCTGAATATGAGCCGTCCCATGGTGGCCGTATTGAGGGAGCAGGGTGTCAATGGTCAGGTTGAAATGGCGGCAGCCTTTGATCGGGCCGGTTTTGAAGCTGTTGATGTGCATATGTCGGATATTATCGAAGGGCGTCATTCACTGGCCGAGTTCAAGGGGCTGGTGGCCTGTGGCGGCTTTTCGTTTGGCGATGTGCTGGGTGCAGGCCGCGGCTGGGCCAACTCCATCCTGTTCAATGAGCGCGCCCGGGAGCAGTTTGAATCCTTTTTCTCCCGGAATGACAGTATTGCACTGGGAGTCTGTAACGGTTGCCAGATGATGAGCAGCCTGAAAGAGATTGTGCCGGGAGCAGAAGGCTGGCCGCAGTTTGTGCGTAACCGCTCCGAGCAGTTTGAGGCGCGGCTGCTGATGGTGGAGGTGCTTGATTCGCCATCGATTTTTCTTTCCGGCATGGAGGGCTCAAAACTGCCGCTTGTGGTGGCGCATGGCGAAGGGCGTGTGTCATTCGACCAGACCGGCGATCCGGACAATACCCATGCAGCACTGCGCTTTATAAATGCGGATGGAGCGCCTGCGAAGAGCTATCCGCACAATCCGAACGGTTCGCCGGATGGCCTGACCGGTTTCACCACGGAAGATGGCCGTTTCACAATCATGATGCCGCATCCTGAGCGCATTTTCAGGACGGTGCAGCACTCATGGCATCCCGATACATGGGGTGAGGACGGGCCATGGCTGCGCATGTTCCGCAATGCACGAAGGTGGCTGGGCTGAGTTTGGATGGCGGCTTTGTTGGAGAAAGGAGTGTGGATTGATTGTATAAGTTTTTTCTCCGGGTTGTGTCTTTATGGCTGATTCCGGTGGGAGAGCACTGCCCTCGCTGATAGGCCTGATTTATGACACAGTGGTAGATTCAAGGCAGGCGCTGGATTTGCTGGATGCCTTTTTCGCACTGGATGATCAGCATGCTACGCTTGAGGTATTGCTACCGCACATCCTGCGTGTTGAAACGATACTGGAGACTCTGGATGCAGGTGCCAATCACGTGCAGCAGTGGCTGGATCAATTGCCGCTGGCAGTATTTGTTGTGGATGCCGAAGCCAATATTTTGAAGCTTAATCGCAGGGCTGAAGAAATGTTGATGCGTGCGGACCTGGTTGGCAGAGAAAGGGGGCGTCTGGTGCTGCCAGACTTGCAGGATGAGCACACTGCAGACCTGCATCGCAGAATTCGCCTGGTTGCCTGTTGCGATGGAGCGGAAAAAGATGCCACACATATCCTGGAACTTACCGATGGTTTTGCTCTGCCCCGACAGATCATTATTCGTCATGGTTTTTGGGGCGGGGCGTTTGCCGCTGTGTTGGGAAGACAGGTGGCTTGTGTCAGTTTTATCTCCCGCACTTCTGACCATCCGATACAGAAAATACGCTTGATGCAGCGTTATGGACTGACCCCTAAAGAGGCCAGATTGGCCATGAAGTTTGCCTTGCACCCGAATATTGCTGATTTATCACACCGCCTGCATCGCAGTGAAAATACCATACGTTCGCAAATTAAATCCATTTTTCATAAAACGGGAACGCACAATCAGGCCGAACTGATGCGGCTGTTGCTTGAAGAAAGTGAGCTTACTTTGCATGAAAGCATGGCTGCGTCACAGACGACCGGGTATGGGAAAGTTCACGGCAATATATATATTCAGCCGGATAGTACGCATATCGGCTATGCGGAATATGGGGTGAAAGATGGCATCCCCGTGCTCTATTTCCATAGTTTTACAGGTTGTCGCAATGAATGCGCTTATCAACAAAAAGTTGTGGAGCAGCTTGGTATTCGCATGATTGCGCCGGAACGACCAGGTTATGGCATTTCATTACCGGATGAAGCTTGCGGATTCCATGAGTGGCCGCAGAAGTTACTGCCATTGTTGGATTATCTGGGAGTGGATCGCTTTTATATTGTCGCCATGTCCGGTTCCTCTGCTCATGCGCTAGCCTGTGCACATCAGTTGCCAAAGCGTGTGCGTGGACTGACCCTGATTTCACCAATGGGAGAAGTGCGAACCATTGAGGATGTCGATGGCATGATGCCGCTTAACCGTAGAGTCTATGAATTGATTTTGCGTTGTCCGCCGCAATTAAGCCGTTTTTTTGCACACATCATGGCACGTGTATTCACCACCGATCCTGAGGCCTATTTGCAGCGTGTAACTCCGCATATTGCCGAGACAGATCGTCATTTGTTGGCAGATGCACAGTTGCGTGCCCACATCAAAGCAACTTTTGTTGAATCACGCATGCAATATAAGAGCGCCTTCAGTGGGGATATGTTGCGCTATGCTGCCCCCTGGAATATTCCTCTTGAAAAAATAACCACACCTGTATCTGTCTGGCATGGCGATGAGAATCGCCATATCCCACTGCATATGGCCAAATCACTGGCCGCCAGTCTGCCAAATTGCCGTGCGCATTATCTATCAGGTGAGGGCTATTATCTGAACTACAGCCACTGGAAAGAGATCTTGCAAGATACGCTGACATTGTAGTTTCAGTGTATTTTCACCCATATGGGTGATGATCTCATTATTCGGCTTGCTACTGTTCGTGTGCAGTGAGACACGAAGGAGGCTGACCAATGGGGTGTGCAGGTTTACGTGAACGTATTGTTGAGTCTGCGTGTATAACGTCGGTAGGTCTGCAGGTGCTGCATCGGATTAACCTTGTGCTTAACTGGTCATTTAGACGAGGGCTACACAGTGATATGCAGGCTACTTGTAAAAGGCCTGAGCCTGTTTTTCTTTGGCGATCACATGCGGCGGAAAAAAATATACTACATCTGATTTTGTGTGTCGGAACTCTTATTCTGGCTTTGCTGTTTCTTCCAATACCTGCAGTGGCGGGCAGTTGTTCAGCGAGTCCAAATAACTTGGATTTTCCTCTTTTCAGTATCAAAACTGTGACAGTAACTTGTACCTGTATTAATAATAATTTCAGTTTACAGGAATCCAGCAGTATATATGCAGCCTTTGTAGGCCGAACAAATATTCCAAATGGCAGGATTTTCAAAATAGAAGCAAGAAAGGTCACGCCTTCCGGTTTTGTACCACAAGCTCTTATTGATTGGGGGTGTGGCTTTCCAGACAGTGGTTTTGGTACTATTGGAATTGACCTAACGATTAGAGGGGCAAGTACAGGTGCTTCCAGAGCTAATGCTGTTACAGCTGGAGTGACCAATGACCCTGTCAGCACATTTACAGGAGAACTATTTAAACAATATCCACCGGATATAGATTTGGGCGGCCCGATGCCTTTGGTGTTCTTCCGCTATTACGCTTCCGGCCTGAAGGCCGATAGCATTACCGGCAGCATGGGAGACAACTGGCGGCATAATTTTGAATGGCAGCTCAGCAGAAATGCCAGCGTGGTAGACATCGTCAGTAATCAAGGGCGGCTGATGCATTTTGTCAAAAGCGGCACCCAATGGAATCTTGCCAGTCGCACGGATATCCCGTTTCAACTGACCGAAGATGTTGCGACCGGCAATTTTACGCTGTTAGATCCGCGCAACAATCAGATATATGTATTCAATGCGGCGGATCAGTTGGTATCCGTGACTGATAAGGCCGGGAACACGCATACCCTGACCTACAATGCCGGAGGGCAGCTTGTTCGGGTGAGTGATGGCTTGGGACGGGCGATTAACTTTGTCTATGGCGTGACCGGCAAGCTGAGCAGTATCAACGACGGTTCGGGAAGAAATGTCAGCTTTGGCTATACCGCCAATAACTTGACCGGTGTGACGGATGTTTTGGGCAAGACGACCACCTACACTTATACCGCCGGTGGCCTGATGACAGGCTTTACCGGCCCGCTCGGCAACACACCGTTTACTCAAGCCTGGGATGGCACCGGAAATGTGACCTCGCAGACCGATGCTCTGGGTAATACAAGCACTTTTACATATGCAGGGGGTAATACCACCGTTGCCGATGCTCTGGGTAATGCAATGACGCACACGCACACTGCCACGGGTGAACTGAGTAATGTAACACGTAAGGACGGAACCAGCTTTTCGCTGGCCTCCAATACCGCAGGCCAGCGCAATGGCATCACCGATTCGTTGGGGGCGACCACCAGCTATACCTACCATGCTCCCAGCGGTCGTATTGCCTCGATCACCCATGCCAACGGTGCGACGACTGCTTACACTTATACAGCTCGCACGCTTCCCGGTGGCCTGACTGCCTATGATCGTACGGGCATCACCCATGCCGATGGCAGCAGCGAAAGTTTCACTTTCGATGCCTACGGCAACCTGCTTTCCCATACCGACCGTGCGGGCAATATATTCAGCTTTACCTACAATCCTTACGGTCAGGTGCTGACCGCCGCCAATCCATTGGGTGGGGTGGTTAGTCGCAGTTATAATGCTGATGCTACTTTAGCATCTCGCAGCGATCCACTTGGCAATACCACTACATTTTCTTATGATGTCTATGGTCGGCCGGTCGGTATTACCTTTGCTGATAGTTACACCACTGCCATGAGCTATGATCTCCTGGACCGACCACTTACCGATACTGATGCACGTGGTAATACCACTACGTTCACCTGGGATGCCAACGGCAATCTGATAAACAACACCGACCGCGTCGGGGCGACAACTACCTTTACCTATGACGGCATGGACAGGCTGGTGACGAGTACGGATGCCAATGGCAACGCCTCTCAAATCAGCTACGATGCGCTGGGGAACATTGCTTCTATTACTGACCGCAATGGCAACAGTGCTACCTTCACCTATGATAAACAGGGGCGACTTACTGCCTTCACTGATGGTAATGGCAATACTTGGAAGCGTAGCTTTAATAGTGAAGGGATTATTACCGCTTCAACCACCCCGCTGGGAAACAAAACTGCTTTTACTTCGGATAATATGGGGCGTATCACACAAATCACTTCCCCTCTGGGTAACAGTATGCAGTTTACCTATGATAATATGGGGCGGGTGACGCAGACGACCGATCCTTTGGGTAATGTCAGCAGCACCACCTATGATATCCGCGGTTTGCCGAGCAGTGTTATGCTGCCCGCAGGTATCAGTGCGACGTACACCCGCGATGCGATCGGTAATATTACAGCAGTGACAGACCCCAACGGCAACCAATGGCAGCGTACTTTTGACCAGGCTGGCCGGCTGACTTCCTCCACAGATCCGTTGGGTCGAGGCAAACAGTTTGCCTATGATAATCGTAACCGCATCAAGGCGGTCACCTATCCCGGTTGGTTGGGAAGCCGCACGAACACTTACGATGCCAACGGCAACCTGATTCGCAAGAGCTATTCCGATGGTACGGTGATTGATTTCACCTATGATGCGGAAGACCGCTTGCTGACAAGCAATAGCTTAAGCCTTACCCGTGATAATCTCGGGCGTATCACGGGAAGCAACGGCATTGCCATGACCTACGATGCGGGTGGGCGCATGACAGCCATCACCTATGCCGCTGGTAAAACCGTCACCTACGCCTACGATGCCAATGACAACCTGGTCAGGGTGACGGACTGGCTGGGGGGCGTTTCCACCTTTATCTACGATGCCGATAATCGGCTGGCCTCAATGACACGACCCAACGGCGTGACCACGACTTATAGTTACGATGCCGATAATCGGTTGACTGGTTTCAGTGATGGTACGCTGGCATCTACCACGCTGATCCGTGATGCCAATGGCCGCATCACCACTGCCAACCGCACGGTGCCGACGGCAGCAACGGCGGGTGGTATGACAGCCGCTACGCACAGTTTCGATGCGGCAGCGCAGGTGAGTACTGCCGGATTTGCCTACGATGCCATGGGACGACTGATCAGCAATGGTGCAACGACTTACACCTGGGATCTGGCTTCCCGTCTGATCGGCGCAGGCACAGCCACTCACACCTATGATGGCATGGGCTATCGCCTTAGCCGCACCACGGCTGCGGGTACACGCAACTATGTATGGAATCATGCGCTTGGCTTGTCATCGGTCGCCATTGAGAAACAGGGGGCAGCTGATCTGCGCTACTATGTGTATACGCCGGGCGGCGCGCTGCTCTACAGCATCGATGCTGCGGGCAATGCCCGCCACTTCTATCATTTTGATGAAGCGGGTAATACGCGCTTTGTCAGCAATGATGCCGGGGCGGTGGAGGCCAGCTATGCCTATAGCCCGTTCGGCGTGTTGCTGGCTTCTACGGGAGCGCTGGATAATCCGTTCACCTGGCAGGGACAGATGGGCGTCATGGATGACGGCAATGGCCTCTACTACATCCGTGCGCGCTACTATGATGCGGGCAGCGGCAGATTCCTGTCCAGAGATGCGGTCAGATCGACCCACCCCCTGAAAATCAATCCGTATCAATATGCGCTCAATAATCCTATTAAATATGCAGATATAAATGGTAACAACCCTAATCCTGCTCCACACGCGGGATTTTCCGGGAGTACGATGGATCAGGCAGTTTCGTCAACATTGCAGGTCAATACAGATCTTTCATATGCAATAGGAGAAGGAGCCAGTTTTGTGCAAAAGCAGTTGCAAGCAGGGTTGGATGCAGTCGAAAGTGGCAAAGGCTACGATAATTTTAATAAAGCATTCAAGGACAAGTTTGCCAAAGCATGGAGAGCCAAAATTAGTAAAGCCACCAAGATTTCCAAGGTTGCAGAAACAGTTGGTAATGTTGGAACGATTATTGGCGCTGGTGTTGAAGCATATAAGACTGCGGAAGCGTTGAACCTTGCGCATGAACGCGGTCAACAAGCCAATGAGAATGCTTTGACACTACAAAGCAGGCAGCTTGAAGCTGTTAAGGCTTTATTAAAAGCCAAAAAGCTGACATTTGATCAAGCTGCCCGAATGATCAAGGAGATCAATGCTCGTTTCGATGAAGAAAGAGAGCGAGCTGTGTATGTTGAGTGGATTGACACTGGGCTTGCGGCAGCTCGTGGGTTCAAAAACACCCTGATTGGTCTCATTCCAGCACCAGTTCAACACGTATTTGGGCTGTTTGAGTAATATCGATGAATAGATTTGGAGAAAATGCCATGAGGAAAATTTCCTGGTCGGCCGTATTACTGACATTAATTGTACTTACCATTGTCCAGCCTGGCAAGGCGGAGAACTACACCTACGACGCTGCCGGGCGGCTCACCGGTGTTACTTATGATGATGGCAGTATCATTACCTATAGCTATGATGCCAATGGTAACCGAATGGGGCGTTCTGTATCTGCAGCGGATGTGGTGCCACCAGTAATAACCCTGCTTGGTGCCAATCCGCTCACTGTTGTTCAGGGAACTACCTTCATTGATCCGGGTGTTACGGTGACAGACAATGTGGATACGGGGCTTACGGCTACGGTCACAGGGGTGGTAAATACGGCTGTACCAGGTACATATATCCTGACCTACAACGCGGTGGATACTGCCGGCAATGCAGCCACACCTGTAACACGCACCGTGGAAGTGGTTGCCAGCACAGTGACGACAACGCCTGCTCCGGTATCTGGCGGTGGTGGGTGTGTGATTCGTCCGGCGACGGATTTTGATCCTGTTTTCGTCCTGATGTTGCTTGGTGCATTGGCTGTCCTGTGCCGCAAGCCTGGAAGGGGGGCGTAAGCGTCTTATTTGCGGTAGCAGGGAGTGTAGTGTGGCAAGTGAATAGTTCCGGTAGTGATGTAGTGGGGTATACGGCTTTTCACCCATATGGGTGATGATATGGACTCATGAGTTTGTAAGCTTTCTCCTTATCAAATTCTGAGGAGGAGTGAGAATGATGAAACCTTTTTTATATATTTCTGTTTTGAGTAGCATATTGATGCTCGGAGGGTGTGCCGGTACCGCCCCTACATTGGGGGCGCTTCAGGGATGAGTGCGAGCGGCGGTGCCGGGGGTGCTGTATCCAAAGGTGAAAGTAGCCAGCTGGAGCATTGTAGTGAAGCTCTGGGTACATTGGCTATTGATGAGGATACCAGCTCCGACTGGTGGCAGTATTATGTACGAAACTACTCGCAATTGGGAAGTACCGTGCCTGCTCTGCGTATGATTGTGCAGCAGTCCAACTGAAATGGTCCCCAAATTTTGGACAGCCCACTAAGGTGTAACCAGCTGCGGTGGTAATCATACCGCGAGCGGCATATCGAGTCCACCGAAGTAGACCGAATCAGGTGTCTGGTCATCAATGCCCTGATGCCTTCTGACCATGTTATAGAATCGCATCCAGTTGCCGATACCTTTCTGTGCCTCAGCCACGGTATCGTAGGCATGCAGATAAACCTCCTCATATTTGAGGCTGCGCCAGAGACGTTCAATGAAGATGTTATCCATGCAGCAACCCTTGCCGTCCATGCTGATCCGGATGCCGTGCTGTTTGAGCCTTCCAGTGAACGCCTCTGAGGTGAACTGGCAGCCCTGATCCGAATTGAATATCTCCGGTGTACCAAAGCGTTCGATGGCCTCGTCCAGAGTCTCCAGGCAAAAGTGAACATCCATGGTGTTGGACAATCGCCACGAGAGCACCTTTCTTGAATGCCAATCCATGATGGCGACCAGATAGAGGAAGCCTTTGGCCATCGGGATATAGCTGATGTCGGTACACCAGACCTGATTCGGACGATTGATCTCCAGCCCCCTCAGCAGGTACGGATAGACCTTGTGCGCCTTGTTTCGCTTTGAAGTGTTCTTCTTCGGATAGATGGGAACAATGCCCATCTTGTGTATCAGGCGAACAACCTTCTTGCGAGACAGGAAGCGCCCGTGATCTTCCAGCCAGCCGCGCAGCCTGCGACTGCCGTAGTATGGATGCTGTGAATGCGCCTCATCCAGTAACCGCATCAGTTCCAACTCCTGCGGTGACACCGGTACAGGCTGATAATAGAAGCCAGAGCGACTAATGTTCAGCAGCTTGCATTGCCGGACAATGGATAGTTTCGATTCCCTGGTAATCATGGTCTTGCGCTCGCTCAGCGAGCGCATTGGATAAAAAATCGCGCTCCACGGTTAGCTCACCGATCTTCGCATGCAGGTTCTTGATCTCTTCATCATAGTTCACACCTGATAGTATGAGGCAACAATGCCGCTTGCGTGCTCCTTCGGTTGCATTTTTTGTGAGCTGATTTGTCCATCCAGAAAATATCGTCTATGCTACGATCGATAAGCCATGTTGAGGGAACGATATGGGTGAGGAAACACTGAGAAATCAGGGGAATGGTAATCATCAGGGGACAGGTGCAGGTACTTCATTTGTAAAAGCGTCTCGATCCCGCTGCCGAAGGGTGGCGCTGAGAAATTGCCGAATTCCTGTTTCAGTTTGTATAAATTGTATGTACATGTTCTACGCCAAGGAATCAAAAAGAGAAATTGTTGCCGCAATGCAATGAAGCAAAGAAGAAGCTGAAACATGGAATTCAATAAAATAAATTTGCAAGACCTTCAGCTTAAGCATCAACTTGATGTGAATGAATCTAATGGTTCCGTGTCTGGTAACGTACAGATTCCACTTCCAGAATGTCGAAATGATTTTTATCCCGATTTGAGCTTGAACTATAGCTCTTCCTCAAGGAACTCTGCTTTTGGAATTGGCTGGTCCCTTAGTGGCATTCCGTTTATTTCAATTGATACAAAAAACGGATTACCAAAGTACGATTATACCGACAACTTTTCATTCAATGGCGGTATCTCGTTGGTCCCGTCATTAGTTAAGGTCGGTACTGATTGGAAGCAGCGAATTGACGAAATAAGTGATTATTGGATCTATTACTACCAGGCTAAAATCGAAGATTCCTTCTTAAGGTTTGAAAAATGGATTAGAAAAGACAATGGGAGAATACACTGGCAAACAATTTCGCGCGATAATATTGTCTCAATATATGGCATCAAAGATGGAACAATCTGTAGTCCAGAGAAGAAAGAAAATGTTTTCATTTGGTTGCTGGAAGAACAGTTTGACAATCATGGAAACGCTATCATTTATAAATACAGAGAAGAAAATTCTGACAATGTAGATGCCCGAAGACCTTCGGAAAATAAACGAGTAAGAGCTGGAAATGAAGTCGGCTTTACTCAAAAATATCCTGACAGAATATTATATGGCAATTCTATTGCAATTTTCCCAGGAAAAACCTTTCCCGCCGGGAACAAGTGGCTTTTTGAAATAGTGTTTGATTATGGTGAGTTCGAAGATCGACCTTATGAAACTAATACTCCCCCGATTGATCAAAAATGGCCGGTAAGGCAAGATCCTTTTTCCGTCTACAATCCTGGTTTTGAAGTAAGGACTTACCGATTATGTAGACGAATATTGAGCTATCACAATATTCCGGAATTATCATCCAAGCCATCACTGACAGGGATTTTTGAGATAGATTATAATGAAAGCTTACTTGGTACAACAATTAGAAAAGTATCATATACTGGTGTAAGGCGTAACCTTGGTAATGGCACTTACTCCGAGAAAGCGCTTCCGCCTTTGTCTTTCAAATACACAGACCCAAAACCGGATACATCCTTCAAGCCCTGTGTTTCTGAAAGCAGCATCAACTTACCTCAAGGCTTTAATAGTGCTGACACCAGTTTCATTGACCTTTTTGGCGAAGGGTTGCCCGGCATACTAGTTGAAACGGCAAATAATTGGTATTACAAGCGGAATAGAGGCAACGGCGTTTTCGATAACCAGGAAGCAGTTATTTCCAAGCCCTCCCAGTTAATGGGAATGTATTCGCTTGGTGATTTTGATCAGGATGGCAACCTAAACCTGTTTACGCTGCAAGGTAGAACAGCCGGCTATTATGAATATGACACGCATCGAGAGGCGTGGTCAGGCTTTAAAGCTTTCAAGAATATCCCTCAAGTAAGTAACGCCAAGTTTATTGATGTAGATGCCGACGGATTTGCAGATTTGGTTGTCGAAACTGTCGACAGACTTACATGCTATCCATTTGAAGGAAAAGATGGCTTTGGCAAGCCCTTTGAATTTGCCAAACCCGCATCCAATCTCGATCAATATACGCCTGTATTAGGCGATAATTTATCACTCGATTATTTCATGGCTGATATGACGGGAGACGGACTCCGAGACCAGGTACGAATCAATAATGGTCGAGTAGAATATTTTCCCAACCTTGGAAATGGCCGTTTTGGTGAATCGGTTGTGATGGAAAATGGTCCTGTAATAGATTATGAGAATGATTTTGATGCTAGCAGGTTAAGGTTTTTTGATCTGGATGGCAGTGGTACTACAGATATTATCTATTTAGGGCGCGGAGAAATCAGGTACTGGTACAATGCCTCCGGGAACAGCTTTGTTGAGGGGGGCAGAATTACCGGGCTGCCCTACATTGATTTGCTAAGTAGCGCCATGATCCTTGATTGGCTTGGCAAAGGTACGCCCTGCCTCGTATGGTCAAACTCGCTTAGTAATGCATCGAATTCCCCCATTCAGTATTTAGAGTTAACGAGTGGGGAGAAGCCACGATTATTAACCCAATTAGATAATGGCATTGGTGCGACCACTCAGATTAAGTATGGATTTTCTGGTGACCATTATCTGGAATCCTTAGGTAAAGGGAGGCCATGGGTCTCCAAGATTCCATCCCACTTCGCAGTTGCAGACCAGAAAATAATCATTGATACGGTTACCAATAGCAGGATTGCCACTACCTACAAATACTACGATGGACATTATGATGGTATCGAACGGAGCTTTGTTTGCTTCGGGCGAGTTGAAAAACACGATGTTGAGACTTTTGAAAACGAATCTTCAACTCATGACAAAGGTTACAGCAAGCCGAATTGTATCATCTCATGGTTTCACTCTGGCACATTCGGATGGGAATCCAAAAAAGAAAAGCAGTACTACCGACTAGACAGTAAACAACCTTTTTTACCTCCTCCATTTTTTGAAAACACAGAGGCCTTGGCGGACGAGGACTTTATGTTGGGATACCGGAGCCTGGCAGGAAAGATGTTAAGACAGGAAATCTATGCCGTCACCCCTGATGGGCACATTGAAGAACATCCCTTTTCTATTACTCAAAGATCTTATGCTATTCGAAAAGTTCAGCCTGCAACAAATCAACATGACAGCTGTTTCTATCCTTACCAAACGGAAGCACTGGAAATAAATTACGACCGTATTGCTGATGACCCAAAAATCACCCATCACCTTTCTTTGCAGATTGACGAATATGGGAACATCACCAAAGAACTGGCCGTGGCATATGCAAGAAGAGCTTCCATGCCAGGAATCCACAAGCTACAAAACAGGGATTATATCACTGCCGGTTCACATTCTTTTCTAAACACAAATACACTTTCAAAGTACCAGGCAGGAATTCTGTTTGAGTCAAAAGATTTTGAAATAAACCATATTGCCAGAAATTCCGAAGAAATATTTGAATGGAAAAAAATAAAAGCGAGTTTTGATAACTGGACGAATAGTGCCATTTCCTTCGATCAACCTCTACCAGAAAATGGCAACACGAAGGCCAGATTGATTGGGTGGAACAAAACTTACTTTTGGAATGATTCACAATCAGATGTATTGCCTCTTGGGCAAACTGGCAAAATCGTTCTGGCACATCATGAAGAAACGGCCTGTTTCAATAATGCGCTTATCAACCAGGCGTTTAATGGAAAAGTAACCAACGCCATGCTTACCGATTCTGACGAAGGCGACTATCTTCTGAAAGATGGATATTGGTGGCAGCGTACTGCCGTGAATTATTTCAATGGACAAGCAGGATTCTATTCACTGCAAAAAGTTGAAAAGCAGTCTGGCGAGTTTACCACCTATGGTTATGATGATCATTTCCTCAGTATAATCGAGATTACAGATCCTTTTGGAAGCAAGACGAAAGGAAAAATGGATTACAACATTGTTGAACCCTATCGTCTGATAGATGCCAACGACAATATTTCGGAAGTATTATACGATGCCCTGGGGGTTCCGATAGTTACGAGTTATCAGGGCACCGTGCTTCATAACGGCTCTGAAGAGTTGTACGGGAACGACCTGATTGACGCATATAACCGGCGCAATGACGAAAGCTTTGACAATATCATTGCCAGCCCCGAGCTATACTTGCAAAACGCCTCCACTTTTCTTTTCTATGATCTGAATAGCTTTCCTCTGAGAAGCATCCGTCTTACAAAAGAAAACCTCCTGCACGATGGGAAGGGCAATGTGGACAATACAGTCATAGCTCAGGTTGATCTCGATTATCAGGATGGTTTTGGCCGCATTATTCAAAGCAAACGGAAAGTAGAGCCCGGACCTGCCATCCAGCGGAAGCCTGACGGAAGCATCAATACAAATGCAGGAGGCGAGCCGGTTTTGGCTCATACCGGTGACCGCTGGTGGGTGAGCGGGCATGTGGTTTACAACAACAAACAGCTTCCCGTCAGGCAGTTTGAGCCTTTCTTTTCAGGTCATTACCATTTTGAGAATGACACCGTGCTCGAAAGCTATGGAGTGTCGATCCAGCAATATTATGATGCAGTTGGGCGAATGTACCGTACCGATTTCCCGGATGGCTCTTTCTCGGAAATGTTGTTCAGTCCCTGGGATACCAAATCCTTTGACCAAAATGATACGGTTGATCGGTCCTTGTATAAGGTGTTCAGAGAAATCCAGCCGGCAGGTTCGCGTGAAAGAATAGCTTTGGACAAAACCCTCGCCCATAAGGAGACCCCGACCATTGTACAATTCGATCCGCTCGGAAGAGAAATTGTACGAATAGAAACCAATAACAACGGCACCGTCAGGAAAATCGAAACACATTTCGACATCAATGGAAATCCTGAGCAAATCATAGATGCCCGGGGGCTAACAGCCTTCGAATATAAAAGAGACATGCTGGGTCGCCTGCTTTATGAGAAAAGCATGGATGCCGGAGAGAAATGGAGTTTCCATAACAATGACGACCAAACCATACACCTCTGGGACAGCCGCAGCATCCATCAGCGAACACATTATGATGCACTTGGCCGGATTACTAAGGTGCATGTGGATGGAGCGTTGGGGCTTAATCAAATTACCGAAAGATTCGTGTATGGTGAGGATACATCCATAACACAGGCGAAGGCAAAGAATCTGCTCGGTGCCTTGGTTGTTCACTACGATCAGGCCGGAGTTCAGGAACTGAAACTGGCAGCTCCGGGGAATTTGCCGCTGCATACTGAGCGAAAACTGATCGACCAGTTCACCAGCGATCCTGATTGGGAAAATCCTGCCGCGGTGGGTCTGTCACCGGAAGTGTTTACATCAAAATATGCATACGATGGTCTTGGAAGAACCGTTGAGCAACAATTACCGGATCAAACGATCAGAAAATATGTATTTGGTCAGGGGGGCGAACTTCAACAAATACTGCTGTCCACCACGGATGGCGTGCTGACTAATGCAGAGGTGCTTAAAAACGCCAGCTACGATGCAAAAGGCATGCGACAGTCCGTGCTTTTGGGTAATGATGTGGAAATTGCGTATACCTACGACACGGAAACCTTCCGCATGAAACGGCTGAGTTCCAGGAAAATATCAGGAACGCCACGCACATATCAGGACATTCATTACACCTACGACCCCATGGGCAATCTGGTGTATTTGGTAGACGAAGCCCAGCAACCAGCCTCCGTAAATCCTCGTGTGCTGGAAGGTTTGAATGTATCCGCCCATTCCGAATTTGAATACGACGCCCTGTATCAACTGACGTTTGCCAGCGGCAGGGTGCATCAGGCATTGTTGCAAAACGATTATGCCGACCGGAGCCGCGAAGCAGGCGTGCCTGCCAATTGGGGCAAAGGCACTCGGCATATAACGCTCAATAACGGAGCCGCCGTTGAACGATATACCCGCACTTATGAATACGATGAAGCAGGCAATATTAAGAAGATAGAACATAATGGCACAAGCCAAAACTGGACCAGGCAAATCTGGACTTCCGCCGCTTCAAACCGCTCTCTTCCACTGTTGGATATGAACAATATTGCTGTTGTCTAATTGCGGGTGCTCACTCTCCACGTTTATTATGTTTGTCATGAC
>CAZLJF010000027.1:0-26124 GCA_964559845.1 uncultured Zetaproteobacteria bacterium
TAAGGCGTCTTTTCCATCCGCTTCGGGCCCATATGCTTCCCCCGTATTTGCAAGATTTCCCGTGAACAAACCACTATCCCTTGCAATTATGACACCACGAAAAACAGAAAAAAAGAAACAAAAACAATACCTTGAGATTTATTCAGGGGCGACTCATTAGGCAACTGAAATCTGCAGAGAACTTTCATTGGCATCCACCTCAATGCTACTGCCGGCAGAAGCCTCTCCGGCAATCAACAGCCTAGCCACCGGTGTTTCCACCTCCTGCTGAATAAAGCGTTTCAGCGGTCTTGCACCAAAAACAGGGTCATACCCCTCTCTTGCCAGGAATTTCTTGGCGCTCTCTGTGACATTCAGGCCTATCTGCTGTGCGGCAAGGCGCTCCCGCAGGGACTCCAGCAACAGGCCGGTAATCTTGCCGATTTCATCCAGCGACAGGGGTGTAAACAGCACCGTATCATCTACACGGTTCAGAAACTCCGGCCTGAACCGGGCGCGCAGCTCCTCTGTAATCATGGCTCTTGTCTCTGCCGTGATTTCACCCTGCTCATTCACGCCATCGAGCAGATGTGGACTGCCGATATTGCTGGTCATAATAACCACTGTATTCTGGAAATTGACGGTACGGCCATGACTATCCGTCAGGCGACCATCATCCAGCAGTTGCAGCAGTACATTAAATACATCCGGGTGCGCCTTTTCGATCTCATCAAAGAGAAGCACACAGTAAGGCTTGCGACGAACCGCTTCGGTCAGCTGGCCTCCCTCTTCAAAGCCGATATAACCCGGAGGCGCACCCAACAGCCTGGAGACAGCATGCTTCTCCATATATTCGGACATATCGATGCGAACCATATTCTCCTCGGAATCAAACAGGCTGGCCGCCAAAGTTCTGGCCAGCTCGGTTTTGCCGACACCGGTCGGGCCGAGAAAAATAAATGAGCCGATCGGGCGCTTTGGATCTTTAATGCCGGCACGGGCACGAAGCACGGCATCGGCAACGCTATCAACCGCTTTATCCTGTCCGATGACGCGCTCATGCAGCAGATCAGCCAGACGCAGCAGTTTTTCACGCTCGCCCTCCATCAGACGAGTCACCGGAATACCGGTCCAGCGGGCAACTACCTGGGCGATCTCCTCCTCAGTCACCTCCTCCTGCAACAGGGAGGATTCATCCTTCTCCGATGCAGTTGCCTCAAGCTCAGCCAGTTCCTTTTCCAGGGCGGGCAGTGTTCCATGCCTCAACTCGGCTACCCTGTTAAGGTCATAGGCACGCTCCGCCGCTTCAATATCGAGACGTGTCTGCTCGATCTGTTCACGCAACGATTGCACTTTGCCGATGGATGCCTTCTCCATATCCCACTGCGCCTTCATGGTGTCGCGCCTGTTCTTCAGTTCGGCCAGCTCCTCACGCAGTGCTGCAAGGCGATCTCTGCTGGCAGGGTCTTTCTCCTTCTTCAGCGCCGTCTCCTCAATCTCCAGACGCATGGTTTTGCGGGTGATCTCATCCAGTTCAGCCGGCATGGAATCAATTTCGGTACGGATCGATGCGCACGCCTCATCAACCAGATCAATCGCCTTGTCGGGAAGGAAGCGGTCGGAGATATAGCGATCCGAAAGTGTGGCTGCGGCAACTATGGCGGCATCCTGAATACGTACGCCATGATGAACTTCGAAGCGCTCTTTCAGGCCACGCAGAATCGAGATGGTATCTTCAACGCTGGGAGCATCAACAACGACCGGCTGGAAGCGACGCTCAAGTGCCGCATCCTTCTCGATATGCTGGCGATACTCATCCAGTGTGGTTGCACCGATACAGTGCAGTTCGCCACGTGCCAGCATCGGCTTGAGCATATTGCCGGCATCGGATGAACCCTCTGTTTTGCCTGCGCCAACAATGGTGTGCAGCTCATCAATAAAGAGAATGATGCGACCATCGGACTCCTTGATCTCCTTGAGCACTGCCTTGAGCCGCTCTTCAAATTCGCCCCTGTATTTGGCTCCGGCCATCAATGCCGTCATATCGAGCGAAAAGATGGTGCGCTGTTTCAGCCCCTCCGGCACATCACCATTAAGAATGCGCTGGGCCAGTCCCTCGGCAATGGCGGTCTTGCCGACACCGGGCTCGCCGATAAGGACAGGGTTGTTTTTCGTTTTTCTGGATAGAATCCGGATGACACTGCGAATCTCCGTGTCACGACCAATCACCGGATCAAGTTTGCCTGTACGGGCCATTTCAACAAGATCGGTACCGTACTTCTCCAGTGCTTCATAGGTACTTTCCGGCGCATCATTGGTGATACGCTGGTGTCCACGCACAGATTCAAGCGTCTCCAGAAACTTCTTGCGACTGATGCCGGCCTTTTTGAAGGCGCGGCCGGCAGCTGTAGCACCCCCCTCGTCAATGAAGACAAGCAGCAGATGCTCCACCGAAATATACTCATCCTTCATTGATGTTGCTTCATCGCCTGCCTTGACCAGCAACTGGTTGAGACGCTGGGTGATATAGACCTTGCCCGCCTCACTGGATGCACCGGTGATGGTCGGCAATTTCGACAAAGCCTGTTGAATGTCGGCAGCAAGCGCCTCAACCGAGGAGCCGGCACGTTCAATCAGCCGTGGAGCAAGACCTCCATCCTGGGCGAGCAGTTCAGCGAGAAGGTGTTCGCCATCCACCTCCTGATGAGAGAGGCGTACGGCCAAGGCTTGAGCTGCCTGCAAGGCCTCGCGCACTTTTTGCGTGGTTTTGTTTAAGTCCATCTGGCACCCCGAATGATTGGTTTCATTAACTTATGTGGGGTTTAAATGCTGCGCTTTCAAGAGTCCCCATCAGGCTCCGGTAATTCAACAACGATAACAGACACCTTGGCAGAGCTTACAGGGTTAGAATTGGCCATCTCCACAATCAGGTCGAACGTTCCCTCTTCATTGGCAAAGGGGAGGTGAAACTCGTGGTCACCAATACTGTAACTGCGGAGCCGCTTGATCTCCTTTTCAATATCCTCCTCGGCCCGAATTATCCGAAAGGTCAGCGGGCCGATGGAGTCAGACACCAGTGTCACCTGATAGTTACCTTTACGATCCGGAAGATTAAAAAACTCACGCATATTCTGGAATGCCGGAATGGTGATATCCCGAAAGTAGAGATATTTCTGCTCCTCCGCCTGCAGAGGAGCAGACAGCACTAGAAACAGCAGCCATGCCAATGCCCTGATCATGAATCCTCCTGGGTATCAACTTTATACTTATCACAAAGATAGCGCATTTTATCTTTTGCCCGGTCACCAAAACCGAGCCAGCGCCCGGCACGGGCCTTGATGTTGCCGTTTCTTTCAAGCGCGGTCAGAAGCAGCTGCTTTTCGAAGTCGGCGACAGCATTTTCACCCTTGATGCCGGAATCCGGAAGCTGCATAAACCACTGCTGCAGAAGATCTCCGGACGCATGCGCAACATGGGGGCCGACAAGCGATGGCAGGCTTTCGATGGTGTTGCCAAGCGAAAGTACAACGGCCCGCTCAATCACATTCTCCAGTTCACGCACATTGCCCGGCCAGCTGTAGCGCTGCATCTGTTCGATCACCTGATCCGAGAAGCCTTCAATCTGTTTACCACATGCCAGGCCCTTCTGAATCAGAATATGTTCAGCCAGCAGCTCCAGATCCTGCATATGTTCCCGCAGTGGTATCGCCTCAATCTCCACCACATGAATGCGGTAATAGAGATCATCGCGAAACTCTCCCGTGGAGACCAGATGTTCCAGATCTGCCTTGGTGGAACAGAGCAGGCGAACATCCGAGCAGATCACCGATTCACCACCAAGACGGGAGAACTCGCCGCTTTCCAGCACCCGTAACAGCTTTGCCTGAACAGAGAGCGGCATACCTGCGATCTCGTCCAGAAAAAGCGTGCCACCACTGGCCCGCTCAAACCAGCCGAGCTTGCGCCTGGTGGCTCCGGCAAAGGCCCCCTTCTCGTGGCCGAACAGTTCCGATTCCAGATGTTCGGCACTCATAGCCGCGCAGTTAATGGCAATGAAAGGCTCGTCTGCACGCGGACTCTCCGCATGCAGACGCCGGGCAATCAGCTCCTTGCCGGTTCCGGTTTCACCCCGGATCAATACCGTGGATGGTGTTGGCGCAACCTGTGTGATCAGTGCCTTCAGCTCCTGCATCGGCTCTGATTCTCCCAGCAGCTCGGAACCCATGCGCACATCCAGAGCGCGCTGAAGCTCCTGTTCACGCAGCTGTTGCCAGTGTGCTTCCATGGCACGGTTGATCGTGTCCTGCACCTCATCCGGGTCGAAGGGTTTACCGAAGAAATCGAGCGCCCCGTTTTTTCGTGCCCGCAGGGCAAGCGCATGTTCATCATGGCCGGTAATGACAACCACCGGCGTATCCGGACTCTCCCTTTTCAGCTTTACCAGATAGCCCATGCCAATTTCCGGATTATCCGGCTCCGGGGGCAGAGCCAGATCAAGCACAACAAGATCGACACGGTTGGCCGATAGTGTGGCATCGGCCTTTTCAAGGTCGCCGGCTTCAAGCACCTGATAGTGCTCCTTCAACAGCAGTTTCAGGTTCAGGCGGTTTATTTCATTATCATCAACAACAAGTACCGTACGCCGGATTTTCATACTGCACCTCCCATATCTCTACTCTCCTGATCCTGCCATAGAGGCAATCGGATAATGAATGTGGAACCTTTCCCCTCTCCTTCACTTGTAGCGGTAATGGTTCCGTCATGCGCCTCAATGATGCGTTTGCTTAGATAGAGGCCGATGCCAAGGCCGCTCTGTTTACTGGTGGCAAAAAGATGGAACAGCCGTTGTTTCAGAAATGCTTTGGGAATGCCTTGGCCGGTATCGCGGACACGAACCTCAATCATCAGATCCGCCTGTACGGCTTCAACAAAGATGTCGCCCTGCTTCTGCATTGCCTGAACCGCATTATCAAACAGATTTTCGAAAACCCCCTGCAGCATGGCACTGTCTGCGGCTGCAGGAGGCAGGTCGGACAGTGTTTCATGAACATGGACACCTTCGGGCCAGAGACGGTCTGTGATACTCTTTTTCAATAGTCCTGAAACATCACAAGGCAGCAGGGTCGGGTGAATGGGCGCCTGTGGGTTGGCCATGCGTTGCATCAGTGTCTGCATGCGGCCGACCACCTTACGGATCGCGCCGATAAGTCTTGCTGTATCTTCTTCATCCAGTTTCCCGGAGCCGATATGGTGGGCCAGGAAGGAGAGATCATGTAGCCGATTTTTCAGATCATGCGAATGCAGCTGACTGGTTATGCGCGAGAGTGAGTCAAGCCGTGCATCCTGAACCTGCTTGTGCGAAAGCCTTGCATGCTCAAGACTCATGGCGGCAAAACGGGAGAGGCTGGTAAGGCTGCGAATCTCCTCCTCATCGGTTGGCCACCCGTCTGTTCGCGGGCCAAGATGAAGCCAGGCTGTGCCTTCACGCTGTTCGATAGGCAATACCAGCTCATAACCCGGAGAGAGTTCTCCGCCCGGCATGGGAAGCGGCAGGTCTGCCGGATGGCAAAAAACATTGCCTTCATCTCCGGTTCGTTCATCAAGAGCCGCATGCGAACGGTGGCAGATGTCGCAGATGCGTTCCAGCAATGCAGCCTCGATGTTTTCAATCGGCAGATCAGCCAGATCTCCTGCACCCAGAGCCCGGATAGCAGCCAGCGTGTCCAGATGTTTTTTGAAGAAAAGTTTATCAACTGCCAATTGCAACCGGTGCACAATGGGTGAGAAAAAGAATACGGCAACAATGGCAGCCAGTACCATCGCCCAGAGTGAAACGGCGTTGCCTGTAATGGCATAGACCAGCGATTCAGACAGAACCAGTGCAACAAAAAAGAGCGCCAGTGCGGAAAGACTGGCAATAAAATATACAGCCGAATGGAGCAGCCGCCTGAATGAGAAAAAGAGGCGGCGACGAAAGCTCGGCGGGCTGGCTGTTCGGCTTAACATGAAACGGATATAGCACAAACGGGCCTTTTTCCACCCCGTGATATAGATATATTATCATGGAGTAGAAAAAAGCCCATGTGCGTTAGCTCAGCTCCAGTGCTTCAATATCGGATTCAAAACCCTGCATCACTGCTTTCAGATCATCCAGTACTCCGCCTGACAGCGGTGTCAGCGGCAGGCGCAGCTCATTTTCCATCCAGCCCAGCAGTGCGCATGCCGCTTTCACAGGGATTGGATTGCTTTGCACAAACATCGCATCACTCAAATCCTGCAGGGCAAAGTGGGCCTTGCGTGCAATATCAATGTTTCCACTACGCATCGCCTCCGTTAGCTGGCGCATGGTTTTGGGAGCAATATTGGATACGACAGAGATCACACCGTGGCCACCCAGTGCCATAAATGGAAGTACGGTCGCATCATCACCGGAATAGAAATCCAGCTTGTCACCGCATGCCATCAGGGTGCGGGTGAGCTGGGCAAGGTCTGCCGTGGCATCCTTGATGCCGATAATGTTTACAATGTCGGCAAGGCGCGCAACCGTTTCCGGCTCGAGGTTGGAGTTTGTCCGTCCCGGCACGTTATAGATAATCTGCGGCAGATGCACTGCTTCGGCCACTGCCCTGTAATGCTGATAGATGCCCTCCTGTGTCGGCTTGTTGTAATAGGGCGATATCAGCAGCGCCGCATCGGCACCCAGCTCCTTGGCCGACCGGGTCAACTCAATGGATTCGGCGGTATTGTTGCTTCCGGTGCCTGCAATCACCGGAATACGGCCATTCACATGATTAACAGTGATCTCAATCAAATGCTTGTGTTCGGCAAAGGAGAGCGTAGCAGCCTCACCGGTCGTGCCTGCCGGGATAACAGCATCCACACCAGCATCAATCTGGCGATCCAGATGAGCGCAGAATGCATCCTCATCAATGTGCCCATTTCGAAATGGGGTGACCAGTGCGGTCATTGTGCCATGAAACATGTCAGCCTCCGTACAGCCGCTACTATAGCTGCTTCACCAAAGTGAGAAAGGGGAGATTGTACGATGCTATAAGGTATTGAAAGTGTTTTGTCCTTTTTAGTTCTTCCTCTGCACAACGCATAACATACTGCTACCATGCCAACATGATTCGCTCGCTTAAACATAAGGCCTGCATAACTTTCATAAATCCGGAAGTACGGCGGGCATTCAGACCGATTATGCACAAAAGTTAAATGATGCTGGCAGCACTTGATACGGCGGCAGTGATTGAAAGGAAGCAGGCAGAAATTATCATTTGATAAGCACAATACATATACAACACCTGCGTACCCTTAAACTTTTTTACATCACCAAATTAGACCGGCATTGTCAGAATAACACTTGATGCCTTGAACCCTTAATACGGCACAATTTTACCATCAAAAGCAACGAAGCTACCTGGCTCATAGTGCCTTGCATGGGCAATCACATTCGCCATGCCTTTAACGGATGTCTCGATATCAATGAGCCCTGTCCGGTTTGTCATATCTGTCTGCACCCAGCCCGGATGCAGCGTAATCACCTGCACGCCTGTAGCCGCCAGATCCACTGCCATCGACTTTGAAACGATTACCAGAGCCGCCTTGGCGGCTCTGTAGGCGTAGGTGCCGCCGCTGCTGTTATCGGCAACGGATCCCATCTTGGAGCTGACATTGGCGATGGTTGCCACACCGGAGAGGCGGTTTCTCAAATATTTCACCACCCTCAACGGCCCGACACAATCAACATTGAACACCTCAAGCATCGCTTCAGCAGTCACATGCTCAAGTGTCTGGCCATCCTTGCCCGGGCCGTAAATACCGGCATTGTTAATAAGCAGGTCGATCTTTTCCGGCAACTCACCCTGCGGCTCTGACTCCGTCGCTACATTCCACCGCAGCAGTTGCAGCTGCTCTGAACTGATACAGGCAAGCTCGCCCGGATTGCTGCGGTAACAGCCCCATACTGTATGCCCTTCTGACAGATAGTAGCGGACAAATCCCGCTCCGATACCACGATTTGCCCCGGTAATCAGTACATTCATCTTCAGCTCCATGATTCTTTATCAAACAACGGCTATGATTGTCCGATGGCAACACTAGCCGCAGAAAATGGCCTTAAGCAAAACCTTTGGTACTGGTTCAGGGGAAGCTGGACAGACCGGATACTTCTATTGCTCTCACTGGCCGGAATTTTCTATACGTGGCAGTGGGTTCATACCGAGGTAAGCAGTGGCCCTCCGCTGGTCATGATCTATCATGATAAGCAACTGCTGGCCCGCTATCCCTTTCCCGAAGACGGGGAAACGATCCATTTTCATGCCGAAGGCGAACTTGGAACCTCAGAGATTGTCATTGGCTCTGATGGCGTCCGCTTCCTGAGTTCTCCATGTACTACCGAATACTGTGTATCGCGGGGAGAGCGGAAGGAACATGGCGATATCATCGCCTGCGTTCCCAACCGTATCCTTATCGTCATTGAAGGGGATCGCAGCAGGAATGAGGCGCTTGATGCCATTGTTGAATAACATAAAAGCCATACCACGCCCGCCGCAGATGGAACTTGAACACAAGGCCAGATGGCTCAGCCTGCTGTTATTGGCAGTTGGTCTGCACATTTTCGAGGCGGCGCTTCCCAGCCTTGGTCCCTGGTTCAAGCCGGGCCTGGCCAATATCATGACCCTGCTCGCACTGGTGATTCTGGGGCCTGCTGCCGCCGCCATGCTGGCCGTCTGGCGCGTCATTGTCGGCGGCTTTCTGATCGGCACACTGTTCACACCCACCTTCATTATCAGTCTGGCCGGAGGCATGGCAGCCGCAGTCGTCATGCTGCTTCTCTGGCGCCTTATCCCCGGCATCACGCTGATCGGCATCAGCCTTGCAGGAGCAGTAGCTCACATGACAGTTCAGTTTGTAACCGTTGAATCTCTGTTTATTCATCAACATGCACTGTATTATTTGCTGCCGCCGCTGCTGTTGCTCTCTGTTGTTACAGGCTGGATCAATGGCGGACTGGCAGCATATATTGTTTCGCGGCTAGAGGAACCGGATTGAATAGCGAAGAAGTCCCACAGAAACGCCTGAGTGTCTCATTTGCAGCATCGCTGACTGCTCACCTGCTGCTTGCACTCCTGATCACGCTGGTACAGACCGACAAGCCGATTCCGAAGAAACAGGCGCCTGAAGTGATGGATGTGGTGCTGCTTGACCCGGAAACGACACCGAAACAATCCCCTTCAAAAGATGCAAAAACCATCTCTAACCGCAATGCCGAAGGCGGCAGTAGCAAGGCAAAGGATCGACGAACCCGCTCAGCCAAGGCACCGATCATCGGGCAACAGCAGCAAAAGCCGAAGCCGGCCATACCGATGCCGCCGAAGCAGGCGCAAATACCTGCGGCCAAGGCAAACCAGCGAACACGCACTCTGGCCAAGCGTGATCTGAAGCTTGCGCCCAGTCTGCCGCCTGAAATGCCAAAGAGGCCGACAAAAAAGGTGGCCAGGCCAACACCACAGAACATTCCGCTCAGCAACCTGATGCCTTCAAGCATGGCACTGTCTGAGCTCTCCCGTGATTTCGAACGGGAACGGCGCATGAAACAATTCCTCAATAGAGAAGCAGATATTCCGGTAAATACACGCGAAGCAAAATATGCCCCTTACATGCAAGCCATGGTTCGCTCACTGGAAGAGCAGTGGCGTCCGGGCGGCCAGTCCGAATTTGACAAGTTTCCGGAAGATGCCCGTAAACTGCTAATGCGCATCACCATTGAAAGCAATGGCTCACTGAGCAACCTGGAAATCCTGCGTCCGAGCCCGATCACGGCGCTGAATGAAAGTGCCATTGCCGCCATTCATGCGGCCTCGCCATTCAGGCCTCTGCCCAGTTCCTGGGGGCTGGACCGGATTCATATTCCGCTTATCTTCGAGGTGTTTGAGGATAAATTTGTCTTCCGCACGCTCTGAAACACTACTGCACTGGTATCGCCTGGAGGCCCGGAAGCTCCCCTGGCGGAACACAACTGATCCTTACCATATCTGGATTTCGGAAATTATGCTGCAACAGACGCAGGTGAAAACCGTACTACCGCGCTATAATCGCTGGTTTGAGCGCTTTCCCGACATTGTTTCATTGGCATCTGCCTCTCCGGATGATCTGCTCAAGGCATGGGAAGGGCTGGGTTATTACCGACGTGCACGTTTTATTCACCAGAGCGCCATCGACATCGTAAGCAGACACAATGGCCAGTTTCCGGAATACTTTGATGATATCTTGGCTTTACCCGGTATTGGCCGCTCCACGGCGGGTGCCATTGCATCCTTCTCGTTTGGCCAATCGACACCTGTGCTTGATGGTAATGTGAAACGGGTACTGAAAAGATGGCACGGCAACCCTGAAGCAACGAACAAACAGCTCTGGGCATGGGCACAGGAAGCGATTGATGCATCGGACAGTCCTGCTGACTGGAATCAGGCAATGATGGAGTTGGGGGCAACCCTTTGCTCACCATATGGTCCTGACTGTACCTCCTGCCCGGTGAGCCAGTACTGCGACGCTGCATTTCAATCTGCTGATTCAGGCACCATTAAAAAAACGGCCGTTAAAGAGTTGCACTGGCGGGTCGTGCTTTACACCCGTCAGGATCGGGGCATCTGGCTCACTCAACGCCCGGAATCCGGCATCTGGGCAGGACTCTGGACGCCGCCCATCATCGAACTGGAATCAGCACCCGACACAGCACCCTGTCATATCCATACACTTACGCATCGCAGGTTGCATCTCTACGGCAATATCATGGACACCCCGCCCGCCGGAAACGGACAGTGGTTCTCCAGTCTGGAGACCATCGCCCTGCCCACGGGTATCCACCAGCTGCTGGAAAAACACGGAGTCACTTCTTGAATCCCGCTTACAGAAGTGCCGGGCACACATTCACGAGACGGACCGGAAAGAACAACCAGGGTGTTTTTTGGAAAGCATCATTTCTCTTGTTCCTGCTTCTTCCATTTGTTTCCGAAGCCGCCAACCCACACAATGGCATGGTCGTCGCTGCCCATCCGAAGGCAGCCGAAGCAGGCATCGAGATGTTACAGAAGGGCGGCAATGCCTTTGATGCCGCAGCAGCAACCGCGCTGGTACTCGGCGTGGTCGAACCCGGCTCATCCGGTATCGGCGGTGGTGGTTTTTTTCTGCTCTACATCGCCAGAGAGGATCGCTATGTGATGCTTGATGCGCGTGAGACATCTCCAAAGCTGGCGGGAAACGGCGAGATTTATAACAAACACTCCAGCATTAATGGCCCGCAATCTGCAGGCGTGCCGGGACTCGCCGCCGGTGTTGAGCGGCTGGTTTCCAGATACGGAAAGCTGAAACGCTCCGATGTGGTAGCACCTGCCATTCACATGGCCCGTGATGGATTCAGGGTCGGCTCGCGCCTTGCCAGCATGATCGGGTGGCGCGGCAATCTGTTCAATGATGCTGCCCGTAGTCTGTTCCTGAAAAACGAGGGCGAAACGATTCGCCAGCCGGCACTGGCTGAAACGCTTGAACGCTTTGCCAAAGGTGGAGCCAAAGATTTCTACCGTGGTGAAACGGCAGGCAGACTTGTTGCCGACATGAAACGGCACGGTGGCCTGATCCGATTAGAGGATATGGCTGCTTACAAAGTAATTGAACGCGAACCCGTACAATTCAATTATCAAGGTTTCAGATTCATCTCTGCATCGCTTCCCTCCTCCGGCGGCATGACACTGGCACACATCTTCGGCCAGCTAAAAGAGGATGACCTGAAATCTTTGAACCGGACTGACCGGACCCATCTGTTAATCGAGGCGATGAAGCGAGCCTACCGCGACCGCAATGAATATCTGGGGGACAGGGATTTTGTCACAATCCCCGATGATTACCTTGATACCAAACGTCTCAAAAGGCTGCGCGATTCAATCCGTATGGATCGGGCAACCCCATCCGGCGAACTGACAGGCTTTGCCGAACCGATGGGGGCAAGTGTGGATACCACCCACTTTTCCATCATTGATGCTGAGGGAAACATGGTCGCTGCCACCCTGTCGATCAACTACGGTTTCGGTTCGGGCTATCTCTCCCCATCCACAGGTATTCTGCTGAACGATGAGATGGATGATTTCGCCACCCGTCCGGGCAAACCGAACACCTACGGGCTGGTGCAGGGTGAGGCGAATGCCGTAGCTCCCGGCAAGCGCATGCTCTCTTCGATGACGCCAACATTCGTCATCGGTCCTGATCGTACCTTCATTGTCGGCACGCCGGGTGGCTCGCGTATCATCTCCATGGTTTTACTGGCATCCACAGGCTTCATGCTGAATGAAGCTCCGCCGGCAGACTGGGTGAATATGCCACGCTTTCATCATCAGTTCCTGCCCGATCTGGTTCAGCATGAAAAGGGCGCATTCACACCTGAAGAGGCCAGAGAACTGGGCAAGCGCGGACACATCCTCAAAGAGATACACAACTACGGCAACATGCATGCTATCATGTTGGATCATCAAACAGGCACACTGACTGGCATTGCTGATCCACGTGGTGAAGGCAAATCCATCGCCTCAGATGAGGGTACGGAAAAGAGATGATTGAAAGATTTAAAAAGATATTCAAAACTTCTTCCAAAGATAATTCAACCAGAAAGCTACATGATATCTCACTGGCAGTGACCGCAATCATGGTCGAGATCATGCGCATTGATGGGCAACTGGAAGAGGCAGAGCACAACGAAATCATTATTGCTGTAGAGAGGCGCTTCGGGCTCTCAACGAAAGAGGTTCATCACCTTGTTGAGAAGGCCAAACATGAAACAGCCCAAGCCAATGATCTGCACCAGTTCACTTCACAGATCATCAAACACTACTCAACCGATGAGCGAATCGACTTTCTGAAGGAGCTCTGGCAGATCGCCATGGCCGACGGACATGTTGACCCGTATGAAGAGCAGTTGATTCGCCGGACAGCCGAACTGATTGGTGTTTATCACAGGGAGTTTATTCAGGCGAAAATTGCCGCACGAAAAACATAACCGCCGGTTCAGGCTGCCTGCAGGAGATAATTTGTGCTTGGCAACTTACCACACTGCATCTATAAATAGGGGCAAAATCCTTGCATAGAATCAAGGAGGTAAGCCCTGATGAAAAAGCTCATGGGTATTTTAATGATTATCAGCTTATCCCTCATGCTGTCAACAACGGCTTTTGCAGAAAGACAGCCTCGCATGAGAGCCGCTCTTGAACTACTGAAAAAAGCAGAATATCAGCTTGAACATGCCAGTCATGACAAAGGCGGACACCGGGTTGCAGCACTGAAACATACTCGCGAAGCCATTAGACATATCCGGAAGGGTATCAGGTTCGATAACCGCCACTAACGTAACCGGAACACCATCCCGCCAGGCTGGCGCGATAAGGCGCCCCTGGCAAAATTCATTGGCAATACTGCGCAGGCCGGATGCTGCACGGGCATGTGCAGCAGGTGTGGAGCGCATATGGGTAATCGGGTCACCCGCAGTTGAATCAGCGCCGCACTGGAAAATTAATAATCTCCGGCTCTGCCTGCCGGATATGTGCATCCGCCTCCGGCCAGATACAATAAAACCCGGCATCACCCTTGCCGGTTTTATTGGCAAAGCCGATACCGGGATAGAGATAGCGGCGATCCATAGATCGGGGTCGGACTCAAAGGCGTAGAAAACCCCGTCACCGTGATGGACATCGGTATCGACATAGGCGATACGTTTTACGCT
Source organism: uncultured Zetaproteobacteria bacterium (assembly GCA_964559845.1). Taxonomy (GTDB): domain Bacteria; phylum Pseudomonadota; class Zetaproteobacteria; order Mariprofundales; family Mariprofundaceae; genus WSZY01. The sequence goes on from CAZLJF010000027.1 coordinate 13,748, forward strand.
GTGAACGGCATGCAGCACTTCGATCAGTACGCCGGGACCCTTGAACACACAGTAATCCGGCAGCCATATCCCGTCTGGCATGATGCAGGCCTGCAATCGGAATAAAGCATCGCGGCGGACCTCCATACATAATCGCTTCCACTGCTGCCGAACCGGAACCGATAGACAGTAGCTGCTGCCTGATCACCTCATGCCAGAAGGCGTACATGCGATCCGGGCCAAAGGGATGCCACCACCAAAGCCGTAGCGGGCAAGTTACGCACCTATATAAACCTGTAGCGGAGAACCGGGATCGCCTGCTGCTGACATATCATTAAGCATAGCAGGCGATATAAGGTTTCAGGCTGGTATCCTGAAGAAGCCCTCTACGTCTGAAGATAGAGCAGGAAAAGGTATCCGGAGAATCCGCCAACCAGCACTGTTCCTTCAATACGGTTCACCCTCCCCTCTGAGCGGAAGCTGGAAGCCATCAGGAAAAGGAGAACAGAAAAGGCAACCATGACCGGAAAATCACGCAACAATGCATCATCAGCAAAGGCCTGCGGATGAATCAGTGCCGGCATACTCAGTACCGCCAGGATATTGAACATATTGGAGCCGACCACATTCCCGATCGCCAGATCATGTTCGCCCTTCAGCACACTGATAATAGCCGCCATCAGCTCCGGCAGACTGGTTCCGATGGCAATAATGGTCAGCCCTATCACCAGATCACTGATACCGAGCATCTGCGCAATCCCGACAGCGCCCCAGACAACAACACGAGAACTGATCAACAGCAGCATCAGCCCGGTAACAAACCAGAACATCGACCTTTTCAGTGGCATGTCAGCCGGAATAACGTCGGAGAATTCACCTTCCAGCGGGTCATGGCGTTCCTGCATGCCGATCCGGATCAGCCACCAGAGCAACAGCAGCAGTCCTGCCAGGAGAATCATGCCATCCATACGGTCAAGATCACCATCGGCCATCAGGGCCAGTGCAAGGAGCATCACCAGAAAGAGAACCGGCATCTCACGCTTCAGTGTCACCGACCGTACGGAGAGTGGCGCAATCATGGCGGTAACACCCAGCACCAGTCCGATGTTGGCAATATTGGATCCCAGCGCATTACCGATTCCGAGATCGCTATTGCCCTCATAGGCCGCCAGTGCCGCCACCAGCATCTCAGGCAGAGAGGTACAGAGGCTGACAATGGTCAGACCGATGATCATCGGAGAGACGCGGAAGTGGCGGGCGATGGAGGCCGCACCATCAACAAAACGATCCGCACTCCACGCCAACACAACAAAACCGGCTACAACGGCCAAAGTTGCCAGAAACATTACGATACCCGTGACAGACCGGAGAGCAGCTTAATCAGCTGCCTCCGGTGCAATATTTTTTGCCAGCAGTGCAAGCCCGGATGGCTCAACCGGCAGCGCCACCCTGACCCGATGACCACTGCCCGGTGCCACACCCATAGCCTCACCACTTTCTGCATTTCGTATACTGTCAACGACAAAAGTGTGGTTGCCGTTCGGACAGATCAATTCGATGGAATCACCCACTGAGAATCTGTTTTTTACAATAATTTCTGCCTGGCCACTGGCTTGATCGTAAGATGCCACTTCACCGACAAAACGCTGGTTAAACAGCAGCGAAGCGCCCTGCTCATAGTTCTGGTGCGCTGCCGTATGCCGACGCTGATAGAAGCCATCGGTGTAACCCCGGCTGGCCAAACCATCAAGCTTGCGCATCAGAGACCAGTCAAACTCGCGACCAGCCACAGCATCATCAATCGCCTGACGATAGAGCTGGGCGGTACGTGCTACATAGTAGTGCGATTTGGTGCGCCCCTCGATCTTCAGGGAGTCCACACCAATCTTCACCAGCCGCTCCACATGCTCGATGGCACGCAGATCCTTGGAATTCATAATGTAGGTGCCATGCTCGTCTTCAAACACCGGCATCTGTTCACCCGGTCTCCCCTCTTCGGTCAGCATGTAGACCTCATCGGCCATAGGGTGACGCGGCAAATCACCACAGCTTGAAAATGGCGCCGGATTCAATGCCTGCAAATCCTCCATCTTCAAAATATCGCCGCTGACATCTTCCCCGGCTGCCTGTATGCCATACTTCCAGCGGCAGGCATTGGTGCATGAACCCTGATTGGCATCACGATGATTGAAATAACCGGACAATAGACAACGACCGGAGTAGGCCATACAAAGCGCTCCATGCACAAACACTTCCAGTTCTATATCGGGGCACTGCTGGCGAATATCCTCAACCTCATCAAGTGACAGTTCGCGCGACAGAATCACACGGCTGATACCGACCGACTGCCAGAACCTTACTGCCTGCCAGTTCATCGTATTGGCCTGAACAGAGAGGTGAATCGGCATCTCCGGCCACTTCTCACGCACCATCATCATCAGGCCGGGGTCAGCCATAATCAGTGCATCCGGCTTCATCTCGATGACCGGCTGCATATGCTCCAGATAACGCTTCAGCTTGTTGTTGTGTGGCAGCAGGTTGCTGGCAACAAAAAACTTCTTGCCCTGTGCATGCGCTTCATCAATACCGGTTTTCAAATTACCCAGCTGAAAATCATTGTTACGGACACGAAGACTGTAACGCGGCTGCCCGGCATACACGGCATCGGCGCCATAGGCAAAGGCATAACGCATATTGCGAATGGTCCCGGCAGGAGAGAGGAGTTCGACAGATTTATTCATGATGCTTTCATCACCTCTTCAAGATGCGCCACCCGAACCGGTGCCGGCGGATGTGAATCATGCCAGGCTGAATACAACGGATCGGGGGTCAGTGTTGTAGCGTTGTCCTCATACATCTTCACCAGTGCTGTGATCAGATCCGTTGCATTGGCATGGCTGGCAGCATAGGCATCGGCCTCAAACTCGTGTTTGCGCGAAAACCAGCTTGAGAGTGGAGCCAACCAGAAAAGAAAATGCGGCAGGACCAGCATAAAAAGGATCAGCAGAACATGGTTCGACGGCTGTTCCACGCCCAGCGCCTGATAAAACCACAGCTGATCGGAGAGCCAGCCAAGCAGGGCAAAACCAGCCAGTGAGATTGCAAACATCGCCACCATGCGCTTCCTGATATGGCCATGTTTGAAGTGCCCCAGCTCATGCGCAAGCACCGCTTCGGTCTCATGCATACTGAGCTGTTTAAGCAGCGTATCGAAAAAGACAATGCGCTTGGATTTGCCAAAGCCGGTAAAGTAGGCATTGCCATGACTGGAGCGTCTGGAGCCATCCATCACAAACAGCCCTTTGCTCTCAAAGCCGCAACGGGCAAGCAGCGCCTCGATAACAGCCCTGGTCTCACCCTCTTCCATCGCTTCGAATTTGTTAAACAGTGGCGCAATCAGGGTCGGGTAGGCCCACATCATAAATAGTGAAAAAGAGCTCCAGAAGGCCCACGCCCATGCCCACCATAAGCTTCCAGCCGACTCCATCAGCCAAAGAATCACGGCAGCAATCGGCGTACCGATCAGAAGCATCAGGAGTGTGCTCTTGATCATGTCGGTGACAAACAGTTTCGGCGTCATGCGATTAAAACCGAATTTCTCTTCAAGTACAAAGGTATTATAAATCGAGAAAGGCAGATCGAGCAGCGAACCGATTATCATGAAGCTGACAAGAACGGCTGTCCCCATCCAAAGTGGAGGCCACGCCATCGCAGACCACAATCCATCCAGCCACGCCAGACCGCCACCCAACGTCCAGATCAGCAATAGAACCAGTCCATACAGACCGCTCCATTTACCCAGACGTAACTTAGCCAGTGTATAGTCAGCAGCCTTCTGATGTGCTTCCAGTGAAATGCTATCGACAAATCGTACAGGCACAGCATCGCGATGGCTGGCAACATATCTGCTATGCCTCACATCCAGCCATGATTCAATGACAACATGCAGCGCAATGGCAGCAAGAAATATCCAGGTAAATGTCAGCATCGGCGCATGGTAGCGATGCAGCATTAAGAAGTCATTGAAACTGCCCAATGATTGATTGAGCCAATAGTTACAAGAATTTAGTGGAAAGTATGTTTATTCCTCTCGTTAAACGAACTTCCACTTCCGCCCCAAGGAGGCCAGTCAAGGCGGAACGGCACATTTTTGCGCTCTGTTGCGTTATTGCTCACTGATGTGCAACAAACACATGACGCTCACAATGCCTTGCAGAATCACAAAACGGGCAGTCGATACAACCATTGCCAGGGGGCTTTAATGCGGGTCTATTCCACCCCGGAAGCTTTCGGATTTACGTTCAAACAGCTCTTTGATAATCAGTTCGCGCAACTCTTTGATACCACGATTATCATGGGATGAGGTTGGCAACGGTCTCAGCATGCCGCCCATCGCCTCACACATCTCTTTCAGACGCCTGGCACGCTTGTTTCCGGTCAGCTTGTCTGCCTTGGTCGCCACGGGAAGCCAGCGGATGCCATACTCATTGAGCCACTCAATCATCTGCAGATCCGAATCCTTCGGACCGTGACGGATATCGAGAAGAACAAGCACCAACTGGGCCACGGAAGGGCTTCTCAGATAGAGCTCAATCAGCTTGGCCCATTGCCGCATCTCGCTCTTCGGAGCCTTGGCATAGCCGTAACCGGGAAGATCAACGATCAGTAGCTGCTCATCGACCTCAAACAGGTTCAAAAGTCGTGTGCAGCCGGGGCGCTTGGATGTTTTGACCAGTCCTTTGCGGTCAAACAGCGCATTCAACAGGCTCGACTTGCCAACATTGGAGTGCCCGGCCACCGCAACCTGCGGCAGCGGAATCTCCGGAAACTGCCTTGTATCAGCCACGGACTGAACAAAACTCGTCCTCGGCCAGTGGATGGCGGGCGCAGGTTGCTCAGTCATTTTCTCGGTGATCTGTGTGGTCATGCGGCGAAGCTGTCAGTCATTGCTGACATGTTCAATACGAATCCCTATAGTTGCCCATTTTTTAGGCATAAATACGAGGAATGATGAGTTCAACAGGTTTTACATTGGGGAGTCACAGAATCGATCCGCCACTGGCGCTGGCGCCGATGGCGGGCATTACCGACCTGCCATTTCGCAAAATCTGCAAGCGCTTTGGTGTTGGCCTGATGGTTACGGAGATGATCGCCAGCCGGGCAGTTGAACAGAAGCGGGAGCGCACCCGGCGCATGGCTGTTGTCGATGAGGGTGAACATCCGGTATCGATCCAGATCGCAGGCTCCGACCCGAAATATATGATTGAGGCAGCCCGCTGGGCGGTAGACCACGGTGCCGATTTTGTCGATATCAATATGGGCTGTCCGGTGAAAAAGATTGTAAAGCAGGTGGCAGGCTCAGCCATGCTGCGTGATGAAAAGCTGGTTGCCTCGGTGCTCAAGGCCGTGGTGAATGCCATTGATGTTCCTGTGACCCTCAAAATCCGTACCGGCTGGGATGAGAAGAGCAAGAATGTCGAGAATATTGCCCGCATTGCCGAAGATTGCGGCGTACAGATGCTGACTGTGCATGGCCGCACGCGTGCCCAGATGTTTAACGGCCATGCCAACTGGGAAGATATTGGCCGGGCAAAATCAGCGGTGTCAATTCCGGTGATCGGCAATGGCGATATTGTTGATGCGGCAACGGCGCTGGAGATGGTGCGTGTTTCCGGCTGCGACGGAGTGATGGTAGGCAGGGCCGTACAGGGCAACCCGTGGGTACTTGGAGAAGTAAGCGCTGCCCTGATAGGCAAACCTGTTCCGGCCCGGCCAACTGCGAAAAAGCGCTGGGCTGTTGTGCATGAGCATATGCAGCTGCTTGCCGAGCATCATGGTGAGTATTCCGCCAGCCGCCTGGCCCGCAAACATGTGGTCTGGTACAGCAAGGGGCTACGTGGCTCGGCAGAGTTCCGCGGTCATTTCCAGCGTATCGAGACGTGGCAGGAGCAGATCGAAGTGGCCGGAGACTATTTCCTCGGGCTGAAGGATGCGGTGCCGCTTGCAGCCTGACATGTCATCTGATCACAAGGAGATCGCCATCTCGAACCTGCCACTGCCCATGCTGATACTGGATGGCCGGGGAAAAATAACACATGCCAATATACTGGCAGAAGAGCGACTTGGAACTTCGGCTAAAAAGCTTGCCGGCCGGCACCTGTCCGACTTTTTTGCACCGTCATCAGAAGTGAATGCGATGCTGGAACGGGTTTCACTGGGTGAAACCGTGACCGATGACGCCTTCAGCAACCGCTTGACCCATGCCCCCTACTCCCTGCACCTGGGTCCTCATGAAGGCGGTACAGCCGTGTTGATGGTGCCTGAGGGTAACCGCGCAGAGGTAGAGAAGCAGGCCAAGCGCCAGGAGTTGGCCGAGGCAGTCGCCCGTATTGCACTGGAGATGGCGCACGAGGTAAAAAATCCGCTGGCGTCATTGCGGGGCGCCAGCCAGTGGCTCTCAGAACAGTCCAAAGATGCCGATGTTACAGAGATCAGTACCCATATGCTCTCCGAGGTGGACCGGATCAGGGAGCGGATTGATTCGTTCCTGCAGCTTGGCCCACGCGCTGATATTGCCATGGAGCCGATTAACATCCATGCACTGCTTGATGATGTATGCCGTCCGCCCGATGGTCTGCAACTGCACCGGGTTTATGACCCGAGCATACCGCTGTTAACGGTACATGAGGCACGCCTCAGACAGGCGATTGAGAATCTGTGGCGCAATGCGCTTGAGGCGGGATCAACCCTGGTTGAGTGGCAGACGCGCATGGCATCCATGGTCACCCTGCCGGGGCATCCTGGGGCAGTGGTTGAGGTACGAATTACCAGCAATGGCGCACCCGTTCCTGATTCATTGCGCGAACACCTTTTCCAGCCGTTTGTAACAGGCAAAGAACGAGGCAGCGGCCTGGGACTGGCGATTGTGCAGCGCGTGGTTCAGGAGCATGGTGGTCGGGTGAAGATGGTCAGTGAGCACGGACGAACCTCGTTTGTACTGCATCTGCCATTGCGGCCCTCACAACACAGGGCTAAGGATGAGGAGAGGGCATGAAAGCACTCATTGTTGATGATGATCAGGGTATTCGCTGGATACTGGCACGTGTACTGAAAGAGGAGGGCTTTGAGGTTAAGCAGGCTGAATCCATTGCGCAGGCCAAGGCGCTGGCAGCAGAGCATTTTGATATTCTGTTTCTGGATGTTTATCTGCCGGATGGCAATGGTATGAAGCTGCTTGAGTCGGATATATTTGATGTGCCAACTGTGATGCTGACAGCCGAGACTACGTTTGGCCATGCAGCCGAGGCCTATCGTTCCGGAGCAATGGAGTATCTGCCCAAGCCTTTTGATCTGAACGAGGTACGCCAACTGGCCAACAGGGTGCGGCCGGTTCGCGGGACAGATACCAAAGGAGAGCCCGGAGAGGAGTCTATCAATACGGATACGGTCATTATAGGCCGCAGCCAGGCGATGCAGAACCTTTTCCGTACGCTGGGCCGTGTTGCGGCCTCGGACCTGACCGTGATGATCACGGGCGAATCGGGTAGCGGCAAGGAGCTGGTGGCACAGGAACTGCATCAGCGCAGCCAGCGTAAAGACGAGCCGTTTGTTCCGATCAATACTGCTGCGATTCCGGCAGATCTTCTGGAGGCGGAGCTGTTTGGCCATGAGAAAGGGGCCTTTACCGGTGCAGACAGGGCCAGACCGGGCCGCTTTGAGCAGGCCAATGGCGGCACGCTGTTTCTTGATGAGATCGGCGATATGCCGGCCGCACTTCAGGCCAAACTTCTGCGCGTGCTGGAGACAGGCACGGTGCAACGGGTAGGTTCCAACAGGGATATTTCGGTGAATGTGCGCCTGCTGGCAGCCACACATCAGGATTTACAGGCGAAAATCCGCAAAGGCGAGTTTCGGGAGGATCTCTATTACCGCCTGAATGTGATTCCGGTTCACATTCCGCCACTTCGGGAGCGCCGTGATGATATCCCCGAGCTGGCCGAATTCCTCCTGAAGCAGGCCGCCGAAGAGCTGGATATGAATGTACCGATCCTGCTCGATGATGCAATCGAACTGCTTAAACGACACGACTGGTACGGCAATGTGCGTGAATTGAAGAACGTCATGCGCAGGCTGGCGGTGCTCACCCCCGGAGCGAGCATCACGCTTTCCGATGTGGCCCTGGCAATTGGACACCAGGATCAGGATAAGGGGCAGGAGACGCTGGGCGATGCGGTGCGCAGAACAATCAAGGGCTACATGGATCAGCTTGGGTATGCACAGGCGACCGGTCTGCACAGACATCTGCTGGAACAGGTGGAGCCGGCGCTGCTGGTACTGGTTATGGAGAAGTGCCACGGCAATCAGTTAAAGGCATCGGAGATGCTCGGCTTGAATCGTAACACGGTCCGCAAGCTGTTGAAGCAGTACCAGATCGATCCCGCCTATTTCAGGGATTAAGACAGCCCTGACTTTTTCAGAGCATCCTTAATTGCCATACACGCCTATTCGGAAGGCAGTGCATTTGATTCCCAGGCGGACCAGTCGCCTTCAAGATGTCTGATCCGGCTAAACCCCTGCTCAATCAGATAACTCTCCACAATGCCGGCGCGGATACCGGAATAGCAGTATACAATGACCGGCCTGTTTCTGTAGGGCTCAATCTCGTTTATACGCGATTCAATGTCGCGGTGATCGATATGATAGGCGCCGGGAATATGCCCGCTCCTGAATTCATCCGACGTGCGCACATCAAGGATTAACATATCCGACTTCGCCTCGATCTGTTGCAGCAGCTCCTGCTGCGAGATGAGAGGCACTCCACTATCAAACACCGAACAGGCGGCCAGCAGCAATAGAGAAACAGAGCGGAATACGGTAAGCACCGTTAGTTACTGAATCCCGGAATGCCGCAGCAGCGCATCTACCGTCGGTTTACGGCCGCGGAAGGCCTCAAAGCTCTGCATCAGGTCACGACTGCCACCAACCGAGAGAATGGCATCGCGGAAACGGGCGGCTGTTGCACCGTTGGTAATGCCCTCCTCTTCAAAGGCTGCATAGGCATCGGCAGAGAGCACCTCGGCCCATTTGTAGCTGTAGTAACCGGCACCATAGCCACCGGCGAAGATATGGGAAAAACTGTTCTGGAACTTGTTGAATGCAGGCGGTATGAGCACAGCCACCTCATCGCGCACCTCATCCAGCAACTGTTGAACCAGTTTTTTGCCCTGTGGATCAAACTCGGAGTGCAGCAGCATATCAAACAGGGCAAACTCGATCTGCCTTAACATCTGCATACCGGACTGGAAGTTCCTGGCCGCCAGCATCTTGTCAAACAGCGCATCCGGCAAGACTTCACCGGTTTCATAATGACGGGCAAAAAGATGGGTAACCTGACGCTCCCAGCAGTAGTTCTCCATGAACTGGCTTGGCAGTTCCACGGCATCCCACGGCACACCATTAATGCCGGAGACACTGCGTGTGGCAACGGTTGTCAGCATATGGTGCAGACCGTGGCCGAACTCGTGGAAGAGGGTAATTACTTCATTATGAGTCCATAGTGCAGGCCTGTCACCAACCGGCGCATCAAAGTTACAGACCAGGTAGGCGACCGGCAGTTGCAGGGAGCCATCCGGCCTGTGCCAGCGAACGGTACACTCATCCATCCAGGCACCACCGCGTTTATGGGCGCGGGCGTATGGATCGAGATAAAAACCGGCTATCTTTTGGTCATTTTGATCAAAAACATCAAAAAAACGGACATCTTTATGCCATTTTGGCGCATCGCCTTCGCGAATCCTGATGCCGTAAAGACGCTCTACCAGTGCAAACATGCCATACAGCACCCTCTGCTCCGGAAAATAGGGTTTGAGCTCCTCCTCGGAGATGGCATAGGTGTGCAGACGCAGCTTTTCAGAGGCAAACGGCACATCCCAGGCCTGAAGCTTGTCAATGCCAAGCCTGGTTCCGGCAAACGCCTTCAGTTCCGCAATTTCGTTCTCGGCCATGTTGCGGCTCTTTTCAGCCAACTCCCGCAGGAACGCAATCACCTCGTCCGTGGTATTGGCCATCTTGGTGGCCAGCGAGTAACTACCGTAGTTATCAAAACCGATAAGCTTCGCCGCCTCTGTCCGCAGCCTCAGTGTCTCATCAATCACCGGGGTATTATCCAGCTCGCCAACGGATGCCCGGGTGACATAGGCGGTGTAGACCCGCTCGCGCAACTCCCGCTTCTCGGCATACTGCATAAAGGGCAAATAGGAGGGGAGATCCAGTGTAAAGAGCCAGCCGCTCTGCTGCGTTTCACTCTCTCTGGCACGCTGGGCTGCCGCATCACGAATAGAGTCTGGCAGACCTGCAAGATCGGCTTCATCGGTAATATGAAGCTCAAAGGCGCGGGTGGCATCAAGCAGATGCTGTTCAAATGTGGTGGCAAGCTCGGAGAGGCGCATCTGGATTGCCTTATAGCGCTCCTTCTCCTTGCCCGTGAGCTCGGCGCCGGAAAGTCTGAAATCGCGCAGTGCATGCTCGATTACCTGTTTCTGTTCGTTGTTTAAACCATCGAATGCCTCGCCTTCACGCAGCTTTCTGATTGCAGCATAAAGTTCCTCGTTCTGGGCAAGATCGGCATGGTAGGCGGCAACCCTCTGTACGCCCTCCTGATAGACCGGACGCAGTTCATCGGAGTTTTTCACGGCATTGAGATGGGTGACCGGCCCCCAGACACGCTGAAGATGCTCATCAAGCATCTCAAGTGGCGCCATAAGGTTATCCCATGTCGGCTGTTTCACCTGTATCAGGCGATCGATCTCTTGCCGGTTGGATTCCAGCACTTCATTCAGGGCCGGAAGCACATGCCGTGGCTGAATCTTGTCAAACAGGGGTAGTTCGCTGTTCAGCCCCTGCAGGAGTGGGTTATCTTGCTTGCTCATGGAATCGAACCTTGTGGCGGCCTGGTATGCATTGCAAGTGTATTTCCGTGTGGAGCAGACATAAAAAAGGCGGGTCTGCTAAGCCCGCCTTTTTTACATCTATCAAGAGAGTTTTAAATTGTGTCGATGTAGCTGACAACAATGCCGGCATACAGGCCCATCACTGCGACAACAGGACCATTGTTTGCAATCAGTTTTCCAGCCGCATAAATCAAATCTGCCAGTTTCATTTATACTGCCCTCTTTCAAAGTTCACAAAATCAATGGCGACATCATAGCGATTAAACATCAAAAGACGGTTAATCGCGGCTTAAGATATTTTAAGGAATAGAAATTGCATGTGACCCGGATCACAAAAACACAGAAAATCTAGCGGATAGTTCCCCCGGCATAGAGGGCTTCCAGAATTGACCTTGCGCCGGCATCGAGAATCTCATCAGCCAGCTTGATACCAAGCGCCTCACCGTCATTGCGGGAGCCGGTGATATCACGACGAATGACCACAGAGCCATCCACTTCACCGACCATCCCCTTTAGCAGCAGCGTATCACCCTCAAGCGTGGCATAGGCTGCAATCGGCACCTGGCAACCACCCTCAAGTCGGGCGAGAAAGGCGCGCTCGGCTTTTGTGCGGGCCACCGTATCCGGGTCATTGAGCCGGTCAACCAGTGCATTGATCTCATCATCGGCATCACGGGTCTGAATGCCCAGTGTCCCCTGCGCTACAGCCGGCAGCAGGATGTCAGTACTGATAAACTGGTGCATCTGATCGGCCATGCCCATACGGCGAACGCCGGCTGCGGCAAGAATGACCGCATCCACTTCTTCACCGAGCCTGGAGAGGCGTGTCTGGATGTTTCCACGAATAGGGACAAACTCGAAGGAGGGGTACTTCTCCTGCAACTGGGCAATACGGCGCAGGCTGGAGGTACCAATCCTTGCACCGGCAGGCAGGCTGTCCATATCACCACCGGTAATGGTGGCAATGGCATCCCGTGGATCTTCACGCTTCGGATGGGCACGAATACTGGTGCCTTCGGGCAGCTGGGTCGGTACATCCTTCATCGAGTGTACGGCGATATCTGCACGCCCGTCCAGCAGCGCTTCATCAATCTCTTTGGTGAATAATCCTTTGCCACCAACCTGAGCCAGCGGGACATCCAGAATCTTGTCGCCCTTGGTGACGATCTTCACGAGTTCGGTCGTCACATTCGGATCAAGCCTTTTCAGTTCGGCAGAAACGTGTTCGGCCTGCCACAGGGCAAGCGGGGAACGGCGGGTAGCAATACGAATATGGGTCACACAGGCCTCCAGAGATCAGGGTTGCGCAGGCTAACGGTAAACAGACCGAAGATAAACGGGGCGGTTTTCAGCCCTCACGGAGCCAGCGAAGCGCCGCCTCCCTATCGTTGTAATGTGAACGACCACCGGCTAAAAGCCGGTGGCTTCGGGTTACGGCTATAAGCCGGA
>CAZLJF010000028.1:0-26012 GCA_964559845.1 uncultured Zetaproteobacteria bacterium
CCGGTATTCCCTTGGTTGGCAGGATGCCCATCACCGCCCCGAGGTTAATCATGCATGAGATGGCGATCAGCAGCGTGCAGCCCAGCACCAGCAGGCGTTCAAATGCCTTTTTGGCATGCATGGCAAGCTGCAGGCCGCGCCAGATCAGGAGAGCAAATATGGAGATCAGGGCAAGCGTGCCGGCGAGCCCCAGCTCTTCTGCAAGCACGGCGGCAATGAAATCGGTAAACGCCTCCGGCAGATAAAAAAGCTTCTGCACCCCCTGTCCAAGGCCGCTGCCTGAAAGACCGCCTGATCCGAAGGCGATCATGGATTGAAGCAGTTGATAGCCGCTGCCGAACGGATCAGCCCACGGGTCGGTGAAACTGAAAAAGCGCTTGGCCCGATACGGCTCGGCAATAATGCCAATCAGGCCGACCGGAACGATAACAACAATTAATGCCATCAGGTGACGCAGAGGCACGCCGCCAACAAACCATATGCAGAATGCAACCATGACAAGCAGTGCGGCATTGCCGAAATCAGGCTGCAGCAATAGCAGTGTTGCAGCGGTGCCAAGCACCACCAGCATCGGAGCGAGTCCTGTTGAGAAGTTTTTCAGCCGTTCGGGAAAGGCAGCCATGTAATATGCCATGTAGAGAATCACGACAGGTTTGAACAGCTCGACAGGCTGCAGGGTGATCCCTGCCAGCGAGAACCAGCGGGTTGCACCATTGATTTTGACGCCAAACAGCAGCAGGGCAAGCATGACCAGCAGTAAAATACCCAGCAGTGACAGGCTTGCCGCCTTCCACCAGTCCGGATGCACAGATGAAACGGCCCAGGCAACGGCGAAGCCGATCGGGATATAAACCAGCCAGTGAGAGATGATTCTTAACGGGTTCCCATAACGCACTTCGGCCACGCTGAGACTGGCACTGCCGATCATGACAACACTGAGTATCACCAGCAGCAGGACAGTGGCGCTGATAACAGGGTCGGGAGGTGCGATGCGGTTCATATCGCACCTCCCAGCTCCTGAACTGCCCTGGCAAAGGCGCAGCCGCGTTCGGCATAACTTGCAAACTGGTCCTGGCTTGCAGCTGCCGGTGAGAGGAGTACAGGATCATCTCCCTGACATTGTGATGCCAGAAAGACAGCACGCTCTATATTGCCGGCAACCTTGTATGGAACACCAGCCTTTTCCAGCATTTCTGTATAGGCTTCGGGCTCTTTTCCAATGACAAATGCATGTGAAACATGTTCATGAGCCACGGAAACAAGTGCGTCAAGATCAAGCTCTTTTCTTAAACCGCCACATATCCAGATCGCCTTTTTAAATGAGTTTAGAGCGGCTATGGCGGCATCGGGATTGGTTGCCTTGGAGTCATCATACCACGCCTTTCCCGCTGCCATGCAGATATGCTCCATACGGTGTTTAAGGCCACGGAAGCAGGTCATGGTTTCACGGATAACCTCCGGGCTGACACCATAATCAGCGGCGGTTTGGGCTGCGATAGCCATATTCATGTGCTGATGGGAGCCGCGTGCAGGAATCTGTTCGCAAGGGATCATCTGGCGCTGTCCATGCTGGTGCCAGAACAGAACAGGGCCACTGGAACTCGCCATAATGCCTGCTGCCAGGGTATCTAATTGCGGATCATTTTCACTGGAGAGGCCAAAGCGGAGTGTGTGAACACCCTGTTTCTGCAGCAACTCAACCTGACCATCCCATTCCGAACCGGCGGGAAGCATGGCCCTGTCGCCTTCGCCCTGGTTTGCAAACAGCCGTAGCTTGGCGGCCAGATACTCCTCTTTGCTGGCATGCATATCGGCATGATCAGGCTGCAGGTTCAGCAGCACGCTCCACTCCGGCTTGATGTTACTGCTGCGTTCCAGCTGGAAGCTGGAAAGCTCCAGTACAACACGGCATGGCTGGTGTTCGTCCTGAATCAGTTCAAGCATCGGCGTGCCGACATTGCCGCCTGCCTCAATGCCGCCCGGCAGGGTTTCAAGCATTGTCGCAACCAGATAGGTGGTCGTTGTTTTGCCATTGGTGCCGGTAATGGCAATCACGGGGCCTTTGTAATGACTCAGGAAAATATCCAGATCGCTTGTGACAGGGACGCCTTTTTCCCTGAGCGCTACAAGCACCGGGTTTGACCAGCAGATGCCGGGACTTACGGCGACCAGATCGTAGCCGCTCAATAAGTCGGCATCGAAGCGGCCAATATGCATGGGGAGATCAAGATCGTCAGGTAGTCTGAGCTTATGTTCATCAAAGCCTTCGCATATTTCGCCCTGGCGCAACAGGAAGCGCGCCAGTGACTGTCCGGTTTGTCCCATGCCCATAATGGCGATTTTTTGACGTTTAATATTCATCATATCATTTACCGGATCTTCAGCGTGGACAGGGCCACGAGCGCCAGGATAAGTGAGATGATCCAGAAACGTACAATTACCTTGGGCTCCGCCCACCCCTTAAGTTCGTAGTGGTGGTGAATCGGGGCCATGCGGAAGACACGTTTCCCCGTCAGCTTGAATGAAACAACCTGTACGATCACTGAAACCGCTTCCAGCACAAACAGGCCTCCGGCAATGGCCAGCAGGAACTGCTGATGCACGGCGCAGGCGACAAACCCGAGGGCGCCGCCCAACGCCAATGCACCGACATCACCCATGAAAACCTGAGCCGGGTAAGTGTTAAACCATAAGAAACCGAGACATGCCCCCACCATGGCACCGCAGAATACCGTTAGTTCACCGGCGCCGGGCACAAACGGAATCATCAGGTATTTTGCAAAGTGGGCATGCCCTGAGAGATAGACAACCACCGCAAGGGCGGTGGCAACCATGAAGGTTGGTGTGACCGCCAGGCCATCCAGGCCATCTGTCAGGTTGACTGCATTGGAGGTGCCGATCAGAACAAAGACAACAAATGGCAGATACCACAGGCCTAAATCCCACTGCATGTTGAAGAACGGGATATCGACAACCGGTTCCGTCATCATATAGAGACCGACAGCGGCAATGCCGCCAAACAGCAACTGCAGTGCCAGTTTCCATCTGCCTGCCAGACCTTTTGGATTGGCCTGACTCAGTTTCAGATGATCATCCAGCCAGCCGATCAGGCCGTAGCCGAGTGTCAGCATCAGTCCCAGCCAGATGAAGTTGTTGGAGAGATCCGCCCACAGCAGTGTCGAGAGTGAGAAGGTCATCAGGATCAGCAGCCCGCCCATGGTGGGTGTTCCCTGTTTGCTCAAGTGGCTCTGCGGGCCGTCACTCCTGATCGGCTGCCCCTTACCCTGTTTCACTTTCAGCCAATTGATGAAGAGCGGGCCGAAAATCCAGCAGAGGATCAGCGAAGTCAGCAGCGCATAGACGGTACGGAATGTGATGTACTGGAACAGATTGAAAAATGAAATCTGGTCGGCCAGCGGGTAGAGGAGGTTATAGAGCATGCATACCCTCCCTGTTCACCATGGCGCGAACCAGGCGATCCAGTTGCATGCTTCGGGAGCCCTTGACCAGCACATAGTCACGCTCTCCGAACCTGTTCAGGTTTGATTTGACCCATTTCAGGGCCTCACTGGTTGTGGCAAACCACAGCGCCCCGGTATGAACGGCTTTCAGCGCCTGCATCTCATGGCCGATCAGGATCAGCGTGTCGATGGCTGAAACATCAAGGCTGGCATGTGCCCTGGCGGCCTCTTCCAGTTCGGCCATATCACCGATCATGGCGGTTTTGCGCCCCGGAAGCAGTGCCAGCGTATCCAGTGCGGCCTGCATGGAAGTCGGGTTGGCATTGTAGCTGTCATCGAGAATGGTGACACCGTTTGCGCCGTGCACCATCGCCATACGGCCATCAACGGCCTGCCAGCCTGATAAAGCATCGGCAATATCCTGCAGACCGGGGGTGGCTTGGCTTGCCCGTCCCTTTGTTTGCCTGTTTGCCTGGGTGTTGAAGTATTTCAGCACGATTGTTGCTGCAAGTGCCATGTTGGCCGCCCAGTGTCTGGCGGGAAGGGAGAGAGTGACCCCGGCCTTTTCACAGCCTGTGGCCAGTTGCAATGCCTGCCCTTCAAGACTCCACTGCACCACATCATTATCTGCCTGATCCATGTCAATGCAGAGATGAGGAATGCTCTGATCTTTGAGCTGCCGCGCTACGCCGGAGCCGAATATGCACCATCCCTGTGGCAACAGGTGCGAAATCAACCTGCTTTTCTCACGCGCTACCCCTTGTATGCCGCCCAGTCCGCTGCTGTGTGCTGCACTGATACCTGTAATGACAGCGATATCAGGCTGTACAATCTGCGAAAGACGTTCCATTTCGCCCTGTTCGCTGATGCCGCATTCAACCAGCGCCACTTCGGCTGTTTCATCGATGCTCAGCAGCGTCGTGGGTACGCCGATCAGGTTGTTCAGGTTGGCATGGGTGGCGGCTGTGCGTACGCCAAGTGACTTGAAAATGTGTGCCAGCATGGAACGGACAGTGGTCTTGCCGTATGAGCCGGTAATGGCAATTACGCTGGTATGGTTTAAGCGGTTGCGCCATGCATTGGCGATATCACCCAGGGCGGTCAGTGTATCCTCAACCTGCAGTTGTGGCGTTTCAAGATTGTCCCAGAGCCGTGTGCCCTGCTTGTCGCCAATCAGCGCCCGGGCCTTGGAGACAACCTGTTCTGCAAAATGGTGGCCATCAAAGTTAGGGCCACGAAGGGCAAGGAAGGCATGACCTTCAATAAACTTTCTTGTATCGGTGCTGATGCCGGAAATGGATTCAGGCATCCCTTTGTGCCAATCGCCGCCGGTGGCCCGCTTCAGTTCGATGCCGCTTAAGCGCATAGCTGCATCCTCTTATCCTCTTTGTCATGCAGTGCCTGGGCTGCGATATCGTAATCACTCCATGCAAAGCGGCGATCTTCAATCTCCATGTAGGCTTCGTGGCCCTTGCCGGCAATCACCAGCAGGTCGCCGGGTTGCATGGCATCAATGGCATCGATAATTGCCTGTTTGCGATCCAGCTCGAGAAAGACCTCGGCCGGATAGGGCTTGGGCATACCATTCTCGATTTCCGATGCGATGACCTCCGGCAGTTCACTGCGCGGATTATCCGAAGTGATCCAGACAGAGTCCGCCATGGTGACTGCAACATGGCCCATCTCCGGCCTCTTTTCCCTGTCACGGTTGCCGCCGCAGCCAAAGACAAGCATCAGGCGGTTGCGGGTCAGCTTGCGGGCGCTCTCCAGACAGCGGGAGAGTGCTTCCGGCGTATGGGCATAGTCGATAAAGACCAGCCAGCGTCCGATATCCAGTGCTTGCATGCGTCCGGGCGGGGCGCTGATACCATTCAGAAGTTCAGGTAGCTCCTCAAGTTTGATATCAAAGCGGGTGATCAGTGTCAGGGCAACCGCAGCAAGGTTCTCGGCATGAAATTCCCCGTTCGGGATATCCTCAATCCGCACTTCCTTCCCCTGTCTGCCAAAGCGGACTATACCAGGAAGTTCCTGCTCCCATGTCAGGCCGATGTGAGGATTGGCATCACCGGCATAGAGACCATGTGCATACCAGTGGACAGCCGTGTTGTTTTCGCCCATCAGTCTGCAGATGGATTCATCATCGGCGTTGCAGATGGCGATACCACCTTTTTGCACTGTCTGAGCAATAAATTTCCTCTTTATATTGGCATAGGATTCAAAACCGCCATGATCCTGCAGATGGTCATGCCCAAGGTTGGTCCAGATGGCCGTGTTGATCGGCAGGGCTGCAATACGTTCCTGATCGATGCCGTGCGATGAGGCCTCCATCACGAGTGCATCCACACCTTCCCGCATGGCACATTGCATCAGCTGATGCAATGTCATCAGTGAAGGAGTGGTGTTGCCAATATCTGTAATATTCGAGCTGCTACGAACGAGCCCCAGCGTTCCTGTTGACCAGACCTGCTTCAGGCGGCGTGACAGCGCTTCGCGTAACATCCAGGCGACACTTGTCTTGCCATCGGTTCCTGTGATGCCGACACAGTCGATATCAAATGTTTCGGTGCCAAGCAGTCTGCGCAGCATCTCTCCCGCAGCACTCATATCCGGAAGAGGCAATACCGGCAACTCAGTCGGAACCGGTTTGGCAACCGAGATGACGGCGGTTGCACCATTTTCCATGGCCTTGCGCACAAAGGTTTCGGCATAGGTTGCTGTACGAGGCATGCAGAGGAATGCATCACCAGGCCGGATCAGGCGCGAATCATCGCAGATGCCGGAAATGGTGACATCGGCGGAGGGCTGAATGCCCGAAACTGCGGAGAGTGGCAGCGGCTTTAATTCGATTCTGGAGAGGGGCAGTATTATCTTATTCATCAAGCCATACCTCCACCATATCACCTGCCTGCAGTGATGCGAGCGAAGCCGGTTTCTGGCGACTTATCCAGCCGGAACCATGTACGCGAAGCTGAATGCCTTTGGCTGCGGCAATACGCCTGGCTTCCCTCAGAGAGAGGTGCAGGAGGGATTGCCCGTGGAGTATTTTTTCATCTGTTGCCGAAGCCTCCAAGACACCCCAGTCGGACGTTTTATTATGTGCCGGCGAGATACCAAGATAGGGCAGCGCGGTAGCCACGATGTTGCGGAATACGGGTGCGGCTACCCGCCCACCATAGATTGACTTTTGCGGCTCATCAATAACAACAACAACGACCAGCTCAGGATTATCGGCTGGTGCTATGCCTGCAAATACGGCTGTAAACTTGTCATCGGCGTAACTACCGTTGGCGCTCGCTTTCTGGGCGGTACCCGTCTTGCCGGCAACCCTGTAGCCGGCAGGAACGGCAAGACGGCCGGTGCCGTTTGGGCCGGTTGCCTCCTCAAGCATGGCGACCACTGCGCGGGCATCTTTTTCAGGCATCACGCGCCTGCGTATCCGGTTTTTGCTATCTGCCAGTAGTTTGGGCGTGATGTAATAACCGCCATTTGCCAAAACGCAAAAGGCCGCTGCAAGCTGCAACGGCGTTACCGCAATGCCCTGGCCGAAGGCGATATTGGCTGTTTCAACCGGTCCCCATCGCCCAACCGGAGGTATGATGCCAGGCGATTCGCCACTTAATTCGATACCGCTTCGGCGTTTGAAGCCGACCGCAGTCAATGTGTTATAAAGTTGTTCGGGGCCGATATCGAGTGCGATTTTGGCAGCACCAATATTGCTGGAGCGGGCAATCAGCCCGGCCATATCCAGCCATCCCTCTTCGTGATCGTCGTGGATGGTGTAGTCAGCTACCTGATAGGTTCCGTTTTCACAAAACACTCTGGATTCAGGTTTCCATTTGCCGGACTCCAGTGCTGCTGCGACTGTAAATGGTTTCAGCGTAGAGCCTGGCTCAAACACATCCGTAATAACGCGGTTGCGCCACTGTCCGGGTCTGTATTTGCCAAAACTGTTGGGATTAAAGCCCGGCCAGTTGGCCATGGCAACGATGGCACCATCTTTTGGCCGCATCACAACCACTGAACCGCCTTTGGCATGCTGTTTACGAATGCCATCGGCAAGTGCGGCATAGGCGATACTCTGAATGCTGGCATCGAGCGAGAGGCGGAGTGTTTTGCCCATTTCCGGTTCTTTCAGCCAGATGCCGCCGGGAAGTGACTGGCCGCGCGCATCGCGCCGCACCTGGCGTATGCCCGGCTTGCCTGCCAGCGTCTCATTGAAACTGCGCTCAATCCCTTCAAGGCCATCCCCGTCAATACCGACAAAGCCCAGCAGATGGCCGATTTCAGGACCGAGCGGGTGGTAGCGGCGCCATTCGCTTTCCTGGCGTACACCTTCGATATTCAGTGCCATCACTTTTTCGGCGGTAGCTGGCGATACCTGGCGGGCCAGCCATACAAAACCCTGGTTTTTACGCAGTTTCTCTTTCAGCTTTTTCGCATCCAGAGAGAGGGCCCTGGCCAGCTCCGGAATGCTTTCATCCGGCACTTCGCGTGCAATGGCGGCAATGGAAGGCACCTCAATGCTTTCTGCCAGCGTGCGCCCATGGACATCGACAATGGGACCGCGTGGCGCGACAGTTTCAAACTGGCGGTATCGTTGTCTGTCCGCCGCACTTTTCAGCTCTTCGGACTGGAGCCAGTGCAGGTCAACCGCACGGATTGCCAACATCAGAAAGCCTACAGCCATCAATCCCGCCACTGCCTCAAGGCGGCGGCGGACATAGATCTGTTCCCGATCATGTATGGAGACGCGGTTCATGGGCGAACCACCTGCATCGGGCGTGGCGGAGCCATGCCCAGTTCGGACTGGGCAATTTTACGCAGACGTTCCGGCCGGGTCAGGCTGGCCAGTTCCAGATCCAACTTGTGAATTTCACGCTTCAGTTCGCGCTGTTCTTTCTGGACGGCAGACGTTTCCAGTGAGGTTTCATAGCGCAGGTGGGAGAGCCATACCTGAGTAGTTGCCAAAATTGCAATCGATGTAAGCGGCAGGATGATAAAGAATTTGTTTACCACTTAGAGTGCCTCGGCGATACGCAGCAGGGAAGATCGGCTGCGTGGATTCGCAGCGATCTCTTCCGCTGACGGGCGGATCGGCTTTTTCTGCAGCCAGCGCATGGAGGCGACTCGCCCGCATACACAGACAGGGAACTGTGGAGGACAGGTGCACGGATTCACTTCTGCTTCAACCAGATCACGGATGCGGCGATCTTCACCGGAATGAAATGAGATGACAGCAAGACGTCCGCCGGGCAGCAGATGCCTCATCGCAGCCTGAATACCGACCTTGATCTGGCCATACTCATCATTTACCCAGATACGCAGCGCTTGAAAAGTGCGAGTGGCAGGGTGGGTGCTGCCGTAACGCGCCTGTTTGGGTACGGCATGGAAGCAGGCGTTCTCAAGATCGCGGGTGGTGTTCATTTCACCGCCCTTTACGGCACGCAGAATGGCCCTGGCGATACGCATGGCATAACGCTCATCGCCAAATTCACGGATGATCCGGGCAAGTTCTTTTTCAGATGTGCGTTTCAATAGTTGCGATAGCGGCTGGCCATGCTCAAAGTTCATGCGCATATCGAGCGGGCCATCGTGCTGAAATGAGAAACCGCGGCTCGCCTGGTCGAACTGCGGAGAGGAAACACCAAGATCGAAGCCGATGCCTGTCACCTTGTCCCACCCGGCATCATCAACAGCCATTTCGAGAGAGGCGAAATCATAGTGAAATATGCTGAAGCGCGGGTCTTCAGTCTCAAGGCGCCTTCCTTCGGCCACCGCATCAGGATCGCGATCCAGTGCGATAAGCCGTCCTGTGGGGGAGAGGCGTGCGAGCAGCATGCGGCTGTGACCACCGCGGCCGAAGGTAGCATCAATGTAGCGTCCGTCCGGATCAATGCAGAGTGCATCAATGAATGCTTCTGCGAGAACGGGCGTGTGTTCTCCATAGGTCTCTTTGCGGGCAGCCTGTTCATGGTTTGGCACATCAGAAGTCCAGTCCGCCGGCAAGCAGCAGCTTTTGTGCTTCTTCCAGTTTGTCGGCACGGCGATCCGCATCCCAGATTTCGAAGTAATCAGGACCGCCGGCAAAGACAACCTGTTTGCTTAAGGCTGCGTCCTTTCTCAATGTGGGGGAGACAAGGATACGACCCTGCCTGTCCGGAGAGCAGGTGGTGGCAGGGCTGATAACGAGGCGTTCATAAGCACGGACTTTCGGATCATTCATAGGCAAGGCGCGGACTTTCTGGAGCACTTTACGTTCCCATTCTCTGGGAGGGTAGGCGCGGAGACAGCCATCATAGTCGCGGGTGATGACAATGCGTTCATCATCGTAGAGGCGGCGCAGGGTTTCGCGGAAACCAGCAGGAATGCTGACCCGACCCTTGTCGTCCATGCTGACAGTGTGTTCACCTTCGAACATAGATCATTGCCTCTCCACGTTGTGTGAGGTTTTCCCACAAATCCCCACTAATTGCCAATATTGGCCACAAATATACCCTTGTCAACCCATCCGGGCATAAAAAATGCAGACTGTTGGATATCGGCACACCTGTTTATCAATGAAATATACGGGCTGTTTATTGAATAGGAGGTGCTTCGGGAGTGGTGGGGAATAGTGGGAGGATGTAGGAAAGCATATTTCTAGTTTCTGCTTTTATTTGATAAGTAGAATATCGAAATCTCAAAAATGGCTGAACCTCTTCAGTATCGGTTTCAGGTCTGATATGTATCTGGCTGGGCAAAGAAATTTCCCTGTTGATACATTTTTTCTGCCGCTATAGTAAGCCGCAGTAGATTGGGGAGATTGTCCATGAAAAATATAGTGACACTGCTTGTTTCAATGTGCTTGCTTGCTGCGTGTAAAACCCCGGTGGCCGGTATGCAGCAGCATCCATCATTTACCTATGAGGCGATTACACAAAATCAGTTTATAATTGGTGGTGTGGTTTCAGCGGCGGGTAGCCTGGATCATATCACACGTATCCGCTTCGGCGACCTTCTGGAGCGGATATTTCATAAAGAGAGACCTGAGCTGGATATGATCCGGACAGGTTATCTGTTCAGGGAGATTGGCAGCGAATCGTTTGCGCGTCTGCTGGATGGATACAGGCTGACAGCTATGGTTACTGAGCAGGATATGGACAATATCCGGCATCTGTTTCCGGCGGCTCGCTATCTGGTTCTGTGCCGGATCGAAAAAGATCAAGTCAATCGGCAGCATCACGAAAGTGAGGCTGATGTGGTTGATTCCGAAGAGGACAGGAGAGAGGGGGAATTTGAGTACGTGCGTGTGGATGTTTCCCTGGCAACAACACGGGAAATGGGCGCTACCCTGACGATTTATGATCTCAGACAGAATGTGTTGGCCTGGTCAGGTTATGTGACTCAGTCGGAAACCAACAGCAATCATTCATCCCGTACTTTCAACAAGAAAAATCGCTGGCAAGAAGAGCTGGCAGATGCTTTTGTAAGTGCTCTGATCGGAGTGGATGGCAATAGTTACCCTGCCCCACCATCACGACAGGAGGTGTTGGAGGAACTCTTTGAAGGCTTTGCTGAAAATATGCCGGAGCGGTCAGGAAGGTAGCAGGGAGACTGCATATTTTTTGCATGGCTGTCGTTCCAGTGAAATAAATGTAGCAAGCTGCGATCCGGCTATCTGATGCCAAAAAACGGATTACCGCTTTGAAAGCAGTGTTTCAGCCCTGGCAAGGTCATCAGGTGTATCCACACCGATGCAGGAAAAGTTGCCTGTAGTTACGGCAATGGAGTAACCGTGATGCAGCACACGCAACTGTTCCAACTGTTCGGCCTGCTCGGTTTCGCAGGGAGGTAACTCCGGATAGATCAGCAGGAACTCCTTTTTGTAGGCGTAGAGGCCGACATGTTGAAGCGGCCTGTTTTCGGAGCTGACGCCGGATCTTCTCGGGAAGGGAATCGGTGCCCGGCTGAAGTAGAGGGCATGGCCCTTTGCGTTACAGACCAGCTTCACCACATTCGGATCATTGAAATCGGCATCACTCTGAATCGGGTGGGCCAGCGTTGCCATGGAGAGGTTGTGGTCATGGCGGAAGGGTTCGACCACCGCCCTGATCGCATCGGGGTCAATCAGGGGTTCATCGCCCTGGAGATTGATGACCACGTCACAATCAATTTCACGCATGGCTTCGGCAAGACGTTCACTGCCGCTGTTGTGATCTGTACGCGTCATACGCACTTCAGCGCCTTGCTCCCGGGCGGCTTTTGCAATACGCTCATTATCCGTGGCGACATAGACTTTACCGATATTGGCAGCCTTGGCGCGCTCAATGACATGCGCAATCATCGGCCTTCCTGCCAACCTGGCCAGCGGTTTGCCCGGAAAGCGGGTTGAGTCGAAACGGGCGGGAATACCGATGGCGATCTTCATGATCGTTTGGCTGATGCCGGAGTCCATGGATGGATAAGCAACATCTTAATGAGCCTCGATCTCTTCCCAGGTGGCAGTGGCAGTACCGACCTTGCCGACGACAACACCTGCCGCAAGATTGGCGATCTGCGCTGCCTTCAGAGGGTCATCACCGCGGGCCAGACAGGTGGTGAAAACGGCGATAACAGTATCACCAGCACCGGTTACATCATAGACGTCACGGGCGGCAGTCGGAATATGGTGACAATGATCGCCATCAAACAGCGTCATGCCGCGTTCGGAGCGGGTAATCAGTGCATAGGTCAGGTTCAGGTTTTTATGTAGTGTTTTTGCGATTGCCTCAACCTGCCCATCGTTATTGATCGCATCCATGCCCGCCATGGCGGCCGCTTCGGAGAGGTTGGGCGTGATCAGCGTGGCATTTTTGTAGGCATCGGTATGTTCCGGCTTGGGATCCACTGCAACAATCTTACCATCCATATGCGAGATCAGGCGCTCAAGGAATTCGGGTGTAAGCACTCCTTTTCCGTAGTCGGAGAGGATGACGGCATTCGCCTCTGCCAACCTGTTCAGCATGCGCTTTTCGATTTCATCGTGGGTTTCAGGTTTGGCCGGTTCCGTCCACTCCCGGTCATAGCGGACTACCTGCTGGTGGCGCGCAATGATACGGGTCTTGATCGCGGTTGGCCGATTGTTTCTCTTGGTCAGTACGCCGGCATCATCGGCATTCAGCTCTGCAAGTCGCTGGTGTACCCATTTTCCCGGTTCATCATCGCCGACAATGCCGAACATGGCGGACGGCTGGTTCAGAGCATGCAGATTGCGAATAACATTGGCCGAGCCGCCTAGCCTGCGATCCGTTGATTCAACGTTGACCACCGGAACAGGAGCCTCGGGTGAAATGCGCGAGACATCGCCCCAGACGAACTCGTCAACAATGATATCACCCACAACATGCGTCAGAGCCATGTGATCTGTTTCGCCTCCCATCTACTTTTTACGCAGTACCCAGTAGGTTTCACCGGGCCATGACGGGAAGATTCGACTGAACAGGAAGCCGAGACGAACCCACCATGCCCGGTCTTCCAGCCAGCTGCCACTGGCACGAATGAAAAATGCGCCGGTCAGAAACTCCAGCTCCAGGCCGCTTCTGGCAGCCAGTTCGCGCATGCGCCTGGGAGAAAATGCGCTGACATGCCCGTTTTCATTTGGATTGGCCCGGATCTTCGCTTCACGCGATGATTCAAATATGCGGGGCAGGCTGGGTAGCCCGCCGATAATGACACTGCCCGGCTTCATCTGTTTGGAGAGTGTGATAACTGCCTCTTCAGGCTCCATCAGGTGTTCCAGAATGTGCAGCAGAATGATGACATCCGGTGTCGGCGTAAGAAATTTATCTGCATTTTCAAGCCGCTCTTCCAGCAGATCAGTATAATCAAGTTTGTCGAGATACTCTCTCTGCAGGCGCATGTCCACGCCACGCCATGAGGCGATGGCAGGCGCATGCTGCGGGTCAATTTCCGAAGCGGCTGTCACAAATCCGCGCATTTGCCCCTTATCAATGCCAATTTCGCAGACGCTTAAAGGTTTGCCTGTATATTCCGCTTCTTTACGAAGAAAATGGTACATAAACCAGTAACGCAGCAGGCGGGCGGGGTATGCACGTGATTTGGCCTTGTCAGAGAGCCATGTCCCGGCGCGGAAAGTTCCGGTTTTTGCAATGGTGTCAAGCTCCCAGTTCAGGTGAGGTGCAAAGCCCCATGACACGCGGTGTTGTTTATCCAACCTTGTCCCCCTGCGATACCGCTGCCTCTTTTGACAGGTGGTGATCCAGTTTTTCCAGTATGGTTTCGGCACGGATCATATCCATACAGATGAAATTTGCACATGTGCGTTTAATACATGGTCCGCATTCAGGATTGGATTCTATCTGAAGATCGTATTCGGCAAAGGCTCCGTTGCGCCATGACGGTGTTACGCCCCAGAAGCTGACAGTCGGAGTGCCAAGAGCTGAGGCCAGGTGAAGAATGCCGGTGTCAGTGGTAATAACTGCTGTCGAGCGGCGTAACAGGGTGCAGAGCGGGAGAATATCCAGTCGCTCAGGGAACGGGATGGCATTTGTTTTTGCAGCAATACGTAGCGCTTTTTTACGCTCATCATCATTACCCCAGCAGATCAGGGCATGGGCACCGCGTTGCTCAATACCGTTGGCAATCTCCTGCCATGTGCTGTCGGCAAGCTGTTTGGTTTCCCATGAACCGCCAAGGTTTAATATCACCCACGGTATATCAAGGGTTTCCAGTTCGGGTGGGAGCGGGACGTCCGGCAGGTTCTGACGAACACAGGGCGGACGATAGGCAATGGCTTTCTGCGGGCGTCTGCCGGATTGCCATGGGCCAGTCGCAACTCTCCGGCACTGCTGTACAATGTGTCGATCATCAGCGTGGAAAGGAACACTCTCTTCAAGCCATGCAGCCGGTTTCTCCCGTATCTCCTGCCTGTCAAAGCCATATACCTTGGCACCGGTCAATGCTGCCATCAGCGATGACTTGATCAGCCCCTGAAGATCAAACACGATGTCGAAGCGCTCGCGGCGAAGTTGTTTGATGCTTTCCCATATTGCCCTGACCGGTCGCTCGCCCTTCATGGCAATCGTATGGACATGAACTGATTCCGGGAAGAGTGCAGTTACAAATTCAAAGCGTTGATCCACCAGCCAGTGAATTTCATCCACTTCAGGCTTTGTCAGCAGGTCATCCAGTGCGGGCAGGGCATGGATGATATCGCCGAAAGCAGAAAGTTTGATGATCAGGACTTTCATGGTGACAGCATTTCCAGACAGCTGTTTCGAACCATCTCCGGCAGCACATTGCCCATGCATGGATGTCCGGGAGTACTACATTCGCGTTGCAGGCAGGGGCTGCAGGTTGCAGGCTCATAAAACACCTTCGTATGCGGGCCGGAGGGTGCGGTGCGATCAGGCAGTGTCGCCCCGAAGATGCCGATGGTGGGTCTGCCCATGCCGGCAGCCACATGCATCATGCCCGAATCATTGCAGAGCATCAGCCGGCATGCCGAAACAAGTTGTAGCGCCTGTTGCATTGATGTCTCTCCGGCTGCATTCCAGCAAGGGGCCTCTCCAAGCCGGGTCAGGCAATGATCTCCGATCTCCCTTTCATTGGCAGTGCCAAGGATCAGCGGTTGCCAGCCAGCCTCTGCCAGCCAGTCCAGGATGTATGCATAGGATTCGGAGGGATAGCGTTTGGCGCCGCCGAAATGGGCACCCGGCGCAACACAGATCACCCTGTCGGCATCAAGGCCATGTTGGTGCATCAGTTCACGGCCGGCTGCAAGCTCTTGCTTCGGGCAGTTCATCTCCACTTCTCTCTGTTCAACGGAGAGGCCCATCTGCTCGACCAGATCAATAAAATAGTCCCGGTGATGTTCTGTCATGACATCAACATTCGGTCTGTAGGCATGGGTCAGCAGAATGCCTCTGGCCTCTTTTTTAAAGCCTGCCCGCTGCGGTGTGCCGGAGCGGAATGCCTGCCATGCGGAACGGATACTGTTGGGAAACACAACAATGGCATCGGCAGCTTCCTCCAGAGCGGCCTGATAGTGAACATGGTCACCAAGGTTCAGAAAAGGGATCAGATCCTTCAGCCATGGCCGGCCATGAATGATGATCTCCGCTTCGGGATTGGCTCTGGCGCATGCGCTTAAGGCCGGCTGGGCCATCACAACATCGCCCAGCCAGTTAGGCGGCATCAGGATGATACGATTGCAGGCAGCAAGATCGAGACGCTTCATGCGGCTTCAGGTATCATGTGGTGTCTCTGCCGGACAGCCACTTCAGTTTTCAACTGCCCACAGGCGGCGGAGATTTCATCACCTCTTGATTCACGTACCACGGCTACCATATCGGCCTTGACCAGCACAGATCGAAATGCAGAAACAACGGTATGATCCGGGCGTCTGAACGGGCTGCCGGGGAAGGGATTGAATGGCAGTAGATTGACGGTGCAGCCGAGCCCATCCAGCAGATGTACAAGCCGTTCGGCATCATCGGGCGAATCATTCACGCCTTGAAGCATGACATACTCGATCAGTACCCGTTTTCTATCCCTGGCCCTGATATAATCACGTACGGCAGCCATCAGTTCTGCAATCGGGTATTTTGCATTGATCGGCATGATCCGGCTGCGGATTTCATCGGTCGTGGCATTGAGTGAGACCGCCAGATTGCAGGGGAGTTGATCCTCAATCATACGGTGGATGCCGGGTACCAGCCCCGATGTGGAGAGGGTGACGCGGCGGGGTGAGAATGCCAGCCCCATCGGGTCGGTCACAATACGGACAAATTTGGCCACTTCCTCATAGTTGTGCAGCGGTTCACCCATGCCCATCAGGACCAGGTTGCGGATCTCCTGATCCGACATATCACGGGCTGCCATCACCTGTGCGACCATCTCTGCCGCCGTAAGGTTGCGGCTCAATCCGGCGGTTGCTGTCAGACAGAACTGGCAACCTGCGGCACAGCCGACCTGGGTTGAAACACATTGAGTGAGTCGTCCGGGGCCGGGGATCAGCACAGTCTCGACATTCTTGCCATCGGGCATACGCAGAAGCATCTTATGGGTGCCATCGCTGGCTGCCTGATTGGCGATACACTCCGGTTTTAATTGTCCAATATGCCTCTCCAGATAGTCATAAAGGGCATTTGGAAGACCGGGGATTTGACGGGTATCAGAGACACCGTGCCGGAATACCCAGGCATTCAGTTTCTCTGCATGCACGGGCTTGACTCCGGCTTGTTCGCAGAGATGCAGGAGATCTGTATAATCCATACCGATCAGGGCAGGAGGATTTTCAGCAGAGGTGTGACGATGCATGGTCGGGATAAAAAGGGAGGACGGCCCGTTTCATCAAAACGGGCCGTCCGTAGAACAGGTTTAGAGGCCGTACTTGGCCTTGTTGGCAGCCACCTCTTCAGCTGAAGGCGGCTCGTGATCCTTGACTTCAGCAAGCTCGAAGGCATCACGTTCAGTGTCGCACAGCTCATTGAGTGCGATGTCGCCTTCGAAAACTTCAGGAACATCCTCTTCAGGATAGATCGCCTCCCACGGGCATTCCGGTTCGCAGACTGCACAATCGATGCACTCTTCCGGTGAAATGAAGAGCATGTTCGGATGCTCTTCCGATACCTCTTTCGGCTGGTAGAAGCAGTCCACCGGGCAGACGGCAACACACGCCGTATCAACACAATCCTTGCAAAGCTGGGTAACAACAAAGGCCATGATTTAACCTCACCAATATTTATAGGTGGCGCACACTAGCATGCCATTTGATCAGTCGCTATAGCTTCCGGTATCACAATGCGGAAGTCCCGGCTGTGCTTTGAAGTTCCGTGGCAATCAAATAGGTCATGGACGCTGTTTTCATAACCCTGTTAGGGTTTGGGGATGCAATTTTCGCCCTTTGTGCATCTGCATAATCACTCCGACTTTTCCCTGCTCTCCGCAGCCATGTCCTTGCAGGACATGCTGGACCGGGCTGTTGAACTGCGTCAACCAGCCATCGCCCTGACGGACTACGGCAATCTGTTTGGTGCCATTGAGTTTTATTCCAGGGCGATGCGACTGGGGATCAAGCCGATCCTGGGTTGTGAATTCTACCTGTGCGATGATCACAGCAAGCGCATAAGTGAGGGGCCGCGTGCTCCCCGGTTCCCGCAAATTGTACTGCTGGCACGTAATAACCATGGCTGGCAGAATCTGATGAAACTTGTCTCCATCGGTTACCTTGAAGGCTTCTATTATAAACCGCGGATTGACAAGCAGTTGCTCAAGGAGTTCGGCACGGGGTTGATTGCGCTCTCCTCAGGATGGAATGGCGAGATTGAACAACTGCTACAGAAGGGTGATGTGGCGCAGGCGAAAAAGGTTGCATCGGAATATTGCGGGATATTTCAGGAAGAGTGTTTCTTTATTGAGCTGCAGCGCCACGGCTCGGCAGCCCAGGAGGGGGTGAACCGGCAACTGATTGAACTTGCGCATGAGCTTGATATTCCGCTGGTTGCCAGCAATAACGCCCACTTTCTGACGCGCGAGGATTTTCATGCCTTTGAAGCGATGCTGGCGCTGCAGCAGAACAGAACCATTCATGACGATGTTTCCGGCCACTTCACGCCTGAATGTTACCTCAAATCACATGAGGAGATGGAATCGTTGTTCGAGGATGTGCCGGAGGCACTTGAAAACAGCCTCCATATTGCCAACCGCTGCAATGTCGACCTGCAGTTTGGTAACTATCAGTTGCCCGATTTTCAGGCGCCGGAGGGTATGGAGCTTAAAGCCTATATACGCACGCTGGCCAAAGAGGGGTTGGACAGGCTCTGGCCTGCCATTGTGAGGCACCGCCCGGAGGCCGAGCGCGAGGAGTATGACAAGCGGCTTGCGTTCGAACTTGATGTGATTGAGCAGATGGGTTTCCCCGGCTATTTTTTGATTGTATCGGACTTCATTATGTGGGCGAAGCGTCATGATATTCCGGTAGGCCCCGGCCGTGGTTCCGGTGCCGGTTCACTGGTGGCCTATGTGCTGGGCATTACCAATCTGGATCCGATCAAGTACGGCCTGCTGTTTGAACGTTTCCTCAATCCTGAACGTGTTTCGATGCCCGATTTTGATATCGATTTCTGCATGAGTCGTCGCGAAGAGGTGATCCGTTATGTCACCGAGAAATATGGTGAAGACAAGGTGGCACAGATCATCACCTACGGCTCGATGAAGGCCAAGGCTGTGGTGCGCGATGTCGGCCGCGTGCTCGGTATGGACCTGGCCAAGGTCAATATGATTGCCAAGCTGATTCCGAATGATCTGAAGATGACACTCGAGAAGGCGCTGGTTGAGGAGGCGCGGCTGGCCAAGATGGTCAGGGAAGATGACGAGGTGGCGCGTCTGTTTGAACTTGGCGCCCGGCTTGAAGGCATGCATCGCAATGCAGGAACACATGCGGCAGGCGTCATTATTGGCCGTGATCCGCTGGTGGAAACCGCACCGCTGTTCAAACTGTCGCGTGAAGATGGACAGGTGGTGCAGTGGGATATGGTCAATTCAGAGAAGGTCGGCCTGATCAAGTTCGACTTTCTGGGTCTGAAAACACTGACCGTGATCAATCTGGCCTGCCGTCTGATTCGCAAGCGCAAGGGTTGCGAAGAGTTCGACATTGAAACCATTCCACTGGATGATCCCGACACCTTCAAGCTGATGCAGCGCGGTCAGACGGGGGCGGTATTCCAGGTGGAGTCCTCCGGTATGCGTGATCTCCTCACGCGCCTTAAACCCGACTGTTTCGAGGATATTATTGCACTGGTGGCGCTCTATCGTCCGGGGCCGCTGGAGTCCGGCATGGTGGATACCTATATCGAGTGCAAGCATGGACGCCAGGAGATTGTTTATCAGGTTCCACAACTGAAGCCGATTCTGCAGGAGACCAATGGTGTTATCCTTTATCAGGAACAGGTGATGAAGATCGCCCAGGTGCTGGCCGGATATACACTGGGTCAGGCGGATATGCTCAGGCGTGCGATGGGTAAAAAGAAACCGGAAGAGATGGCCAGGCAACGCCAGATTTTCTTGGAGGGAGCGCGGAAGCAGAAGGTACCTGCCGACAAGGCCGAGCAGATTTTCGACCTGATGGAGAAATTCGCAGGCTACGGTTTCAACAAGTCGCACTCCGCCGCCTATGCCTTGATCTCCTACCAGACTGCCTATCTGAAGGCGCACTATCCGCAGGCATTCATGGCGGCAACCCTCTCCTGTGATATGGGTTCAACCGATAAGGTGGCAACACTGGTGAATGACTGCCGCAGCATGGGGATTGAGGTGCTGCCACCGGATATCAATGCTTCCGACTGGGAGTTTATGCCGGAAGAGGAGGGGATTCGCTACGGTCTTGGCGCTATCAAGGGGGTTGGCGAGGCCGTGATTCGTGAGTTGGTCAGGACACGTAATGCAGGCGGTGCATTTGCCTCCTTTGAGGAGATGATCCTGCGTTTGCCGGAACGCACCATGAACAAGCGAACCTGCGAGGCGCTGATCAAGGCGGGGGCAATGCATGCAGTGATACCGCATCTGCATGCGGGGCTTGAAGGTCTTGCCGAAGCGATGGATGAGGCATCTCGCAGACGCAGGGAGAAGTTAAGCCAGCAGTCAGCACTTTTTGAGGTGGCCGAGCCATCGGGTGAGGGCATGGGTCTTTTTCCCGATGTGCCGGAGTGGAGCCAGGGCGAGTGTCTGCAGGCAGAGCGTGAAGTGCTCGGTTTCTATCTCACCGGGCATCCGCTGGAGGAATATCTGGTCAACTGCAGCGGGCTGGCTGATCTCAACCTGAGCCAGCTTGGTGATGTGGCGGATCAGTCCGGTGTTGTGATTCCGGTTGGCGTCAGTTCGATCAGAGAGCACAAGGGTGGCCGTGGAACGATGGCCTTTATCCAGGTCGAAGACCTTTTCGGACGGGCGGAGGCGGTCTGCTTTGCCAAGGTTTATGAAGCCAGTCGTGATATATGGCATGCCGATCAGCCACTGCTGTTGGCGGCCCGTGTAGACGCATCCAGGGATGAGCCGGCATTGCTGGTCGAGGCGGTTGAGCCGCTTGCGAAGATATTGCCGGAGCTTGTCGTCCGTGTACGGGTGGAGAGCAGCAGCATGGCCTGGGATGAGGCGACTATTGCAGGAATCGAGGCATTGAAACATGAAAAACCGGGCAATGTCCGGTTTCAGTTTCATGTACGCCTTCCGGATGGCAGCATTGCCGAGCTGGAGTCAAAACCGATACTATGCTGGGATCGTGATGTGGAATCATGGTTTAAGGAGTGCTTCGGAGCTGATGCCGTGCATATCCAGTGTCGGACATGGAAGCCTGAAACAGTTGCCGGGAAAGGTGCGAATAGCCGAAATGGATGGGGAAACAGGCAGGGTGGCGGAATGAATGGAAAGTAGAGTGACACGACCTCGGAGCATCCTGCCATCGGCCTTTTGATGCGCTTGAAAAGCATGGCTTTTGAGTATTTTGAGTGCTCACTGGAGCCACCCGTTCATGGATGGAGGACCTACTACCTGCCCGCCATGGAAGGCGGGTGGACCCGGCAGGATTCGAAAGCAACAGGGAAGGCGTGGTTTTCCTGTTGCACAACAAGCAGAAGGCAAGGATGTCTTTTGCGGATGATCCAAAAAGGAGCAGAAAGATGGCCTATAGTTATCTTGAATTTGAGCGTCCGATTGCCGAATTGACGGAAAAGATTGATGAGTTGTCACAGATGGGTGGTGATTCGGAGGTGAATATTGCCGAAGAGGTGGAACGCCTGAGAAAGAAGCGGGACAAGCTTGTTGAGCAGACCTATGCCAAGGCGAGCCGCGGGCAGATAGCCCAGTTGTCACGGCATCCGGATCGGCCGAATTTTCTCGATTATGTGCCTCTGATGTTTGATGACTTCCAGGAATTGCATGGTGATCGTGCCTTTGCTGATGATGGTGCGATTGTCGGTGGCATAGCCAAGTTTGGCGAACACTCTGTGATGATTATAGGGCATCAGAAAGGGCGGGATACCAAAGAGAAGCTCAAACGCAACTTCGGTATGGCCCGGCCGGAAGGTTATCGCAAGGCATTACGTCTGTTTAAGCTTGCCGAACGCTTTGATATGCCGGTGATGACATTTATTGATACCGCGGGCGCATGGCCGGGAATTGATGCGGAAGAGCGTGGCCAGAGTGAAGCGATTGCCCGCAATCTGATGGAGTTGGCAGTGCTGAAGGTGCCGGTGATCTGTACAGTGATCGGAGAGGGTGGTTCCGGTGGCGCTCTGGCAATTGGTGTGGGCGACCGCCTTTTTATGCAGCAGTTGACCATCTATTCGGTGATTTCGCCGGAGGGATGCGCAGCCATTCTCTGGCGTGACCGTAAATTTGCCGATCAGGCTGCCGAATCGCTGAAGCCGACGGCAAAGGATTTGAAGGAACTGGGTTTGATCGACGCCATTATTCCGGAACCTGCTGAGGGTGCTCACCGTAATCCTGAGGCGGCGGCAGAAATGATGGCTGATGTTTTGGACAGGGCCTTGAGGGAGTTGCTGAAGATACCTGTTGATAAACTGCTGCAAGAGCGCGAAGCGCGTCTGCGCAAGCTCGGCGTGTTTGGTGAGGGATGATGGTGGTTGATACGCCCGGCGGCGTCTATGCCTTGAGTTTTCAGGCATCATAAAACGTGCAAATTTTATGATGCTTACTGAAGCCGTACATCTATGTGCGGGAAGGCATGTGATTCCACCGGGGATGAGGGAAAAATCCTCCGGAACTGCTTGCCTCTTGTTCTAATGGTTCATATTCGTATGCTTCGCCGTCCTCTACTGCGAGATGGTAGATAATCCGGAGAGATGTCCGAGTGGTTGAAGGAGCACGCCTGGAAAGCGTGTGTACCCCGAATAGGGTACCGAGGGTTCGAATCCCTCTCTCTCCGCCAGGGTTTGATTGATCCGCCAAAGGCGCTTTGGCTTGGATTGCAGATCAGGAACGTGATTTTGATTTGCCTGCCAAAGCCGAACATTCATGTGCGGATGATTGGATACTCCGTTTGAGCGATCATTCAGGGTTGCTCGCGGATACCCCGTGTCACCCGGGTTGGGCCCCGCACGGCAGGTTCCCGTGAACCCCGTCAGGTCCGGAAGGAAGCAGCGGCAGCGGGATACCGGCGCGTTGCGGATTCGTCCGGCTCGGGTGGCGCTTTTTTGTGATTTTATTTCCGCATACCTTTATGGAAGGACACCCTTACTTTTTAAGTGGGGTCTGGTCTTTGATAACGTAACGAGGACGTCGTTTGACCTCATCATAGATGCGGGCGATATATTCTCCGATGATACCAAGGCAGATCATCAACAGGCTACCTATCGTTAACAGCAGCAGAATGACTGTAGTGAACCCATCTACTGCATCCCCACTAAGTTTAATGAAAAGGGTATGACCGGCGAGGATAGTCGAAATGATAAAAAAGATGCCGCCCAGCATGGTGACAAGCCTCAATGGAAGTGATGAGAATGAGATGATAGCGGTGGTCGCCAGTCCAAGCAGATGAAGCTTTGACCATTTGCTCTTACCTTGCTGGCGGTCAGCTACATCGAATGCCAGTTCACAACGTTTAAAGCCGAGCCATGCGCTCATGCCACGAAAGAAGAGGTTGGATTCGCCCATTTCCTTCCATGCATCAATAACTTTTCGATCCATGAGTTTAAAGTCTGAGGCGTCTTTCAGGCGATAACCGGATGTTTTCTGCATCATTTGGTAAAAAAGATTGGCTAACAACTTATCGATACGCCTTTCATTTCCGCGGCTGGATTTCACACCATCCACCACGTCAAATCCCTCCTCTTGCCAGAGGCGAATCATTTCAGGGATCATTTCCGGTGGGTGTTGAAGATCAGCATCCATAAGAATAATGGCATCACCTTGTGCCATGGAGAGCCCTGCTGAGATGGCATTCTCCTTTCCAAAGCAGCGACTTAGCTGTACAGCCTTGAGCTGGCTGTTTTCTATTGCCATATTTTTGAGCGTATTCCATGTTTCATCTGTGGAGCCATCATCGATAACAATGATTTCAAATGTGTCGCTAACTTTGTTTAGTTCGCTGGTGACTGCATGGAGTGTAGCGCTGATACCGTTTTCTTCATTATGAGCTGGAATAACGACGGAAATCATACTTTTCTTCCTGCTAATGCCACAACAGTTCCTGGCACCCACAGGTTGATTGAGTTCATCCATGAAAAGCTAGGGAGGCCAATTTTTTCCTGAATCAGTGAGAGTGGGTAGGCATGTGGAAACGGGATAGATTTAATATCCGTTAGTCCGTGCTTTTCCATCAATTTAAACAGAGTTGTGTGATCGAAATAGCTGATATGCTCCGGCATAAATGATGGCCATGCATTACCTAATATGCGTCGCCAGATGCTTCCCATGTCCGGTGTAGCGATGGCAACAACACCATTTTGTTTTGTTTTGTTCAGGAGACCGCGCATAAATGAGTGTATGTCGTAGACGTGCTCAATCACTTCGATGGCGATGGTTGTATCGAATATTGCATCTTCGGGAAGTGATTCCAAGCCCCCGAGATAGAGATGTTCAGCATGTTGTTTGGCAAGGTTAACAGCTTTCTGGGAGAAATCTGTTCCGGTTCGTAAGCTGAACCTCTCTTTCGCTTCAGAAAGAAGAAATCCATGGCCGCAACCAACTTCCAGCAAAGACCCTGTGGCTCCCATTTTTTTTTGTAACTGTTTTAGAAATGCAGCAAAAGTTTGACGAAGTCCACTTTCTTGGGCTGCATAATCGGAGTAGCCATAATTTTCACTGGAGAAATAGTCATCACTTGCATAGATGTTCAATATTTCAGTTTCGGTAAGACGTGGGGATAGATACCACAGTCTGCAGCCTCGGCAGCAGACCACTTGATGTGGCGGCAGCTTATACTTTTTGGCTAGAATACTACTGCCTCCGCACAATGGACAGGGTGGTGTTTCCAGTGCCTCAGCGCGTATCAATGGGGCAGCCTCCAGTATATATGAAGAGTCATTGCTCGGCGGCAGGTTAGAACTAATGGTCAAGAGAGTAAAGATACATGTGATTGCCACGGAAAGCATACTCTTTGATGAGTTTGCCGTACCTGTCACTGGTGTTGTAGGTTAGAATTACACCGTAGTCTGTTTCCGGTTTTCTTTTTACAAACTGGTTTTCTGGCAGCTTCATGTCAAGGTTTGCACATACTCCCATTCCGGCAGAGGTAACATTCGTGCAGTAGATCGGATTGCCATCTGCAATTTGTATGATGTCCGATGCAACTTTCTGTAAATCTCCGGAGGTTCTATATCCTCCTTTGACATAGGGGAGAGCAAAAAAGCTAAATGGTATTTTTAAGATCAGGATAATGATAACAATTGCCAGAGTCTTTTTCATAATCTTAACTGAGGAGCCGATAATCCAACCGGTAAATAGTAGTGCGATAAAGCCGTAAAACGGAACGAGATAGCGCATGCTGCTTCCCGGGGCTAACCAATACGGGATATAATTGATTGAGACAATCAGAAGCAGAAGCTTCATAGGGTGTGTTAAGGAGGGTAACTGTTGTTTCCAGATAAGGAAAAAGATTACGCCTGACATGGGAAGCATTCTTACAATGGTTTCAAGTGGGTAGGTGAGTATGTGAAGCAGGTAGTTTTGTCCATCGAAAGAAGTCTGAAAACGAACGGTAATATCATGAAGCATTCCGGAAGTATGGCTTACATGTCCCGTCGCCTCAGCCCATAAAAAAGGGACAGTCAGAGGAAGAAGGGAGAGTGCCAGAACGGGAAAACTGAACAGAAAGCGCCACTGCTTATATCCGTAGGCCAGAACAAGAGCGCTAGCACCAAAAAATACAATAGCAGTAAGTGCTTTTGTAGCAATGGCACATGCCAGCATAAAAATAGCAGGGATGTACCAGGTAAGGCGTGCTTCCTGTATGGACTTCCAGAGAGCAGCCACGGCTGCAAATAGAAAAAAACTAAAAAGCATGTCAGCATATCCAAGCCAGCCATACCAGAACATTGTCTCCCCCATGGTGAGGAAAAGAAGGGCGGCCAGCCATACGGATGTTCTATTTTTGTATATTTGAAAAGTGAGAAGTGCTGCAACTAAAGCCGAACCCCACGATGCGAAAATTGAAACCAGACGAACGGCAATGTCGGAGTTTTGCCACCCGATCAGGTTGCCAATAATAATGACCAAAATATTGTATAATGGAGGCCGATGGAAGGGGGTGTCGTACAGAGTTGGCTGGAGCCAGTCGCCACGCAGTGACATTTCATAGGCGGAGATGGCAAATACAGCCTCTTCACCAATAAATTGCACTGGAAGAGGAAGTAGCATAAAGATGGCCGCAATACAGGTGAGTATTTGCAGGAGTTTTAACTGGTCAATACGGTCTAAAAAATCAAACATGAAGCAACGCTATATAATAGGAAGATACGTGTCTTTAACTAAGGTGCGGATTCAATTTCCAGATTTACATCAGGGAACCTCGAAAAACCGGTTCATTTATGAGATCATGCACACAAAGCACGGAGG
>CAZLJF010000029.1:0-25303 GCA_964559845.1 uncultured Zetaproteobacteria bacterium
CGGGATAAAAACAGAGGGTGGCCGACCATACTCTCCGATCCAGCGCACCAGAGCCTCAACACCGGAAATCTCTTCATTTTTCAGGGATATTTTTGGCTGGTAGCAAAGCTCTAATTCATTTGCCTTGATAGCTTTTCGTAATTGACCGAAAATAACCAGACGTTGATGAGAAGCGGATTCATCCTGAATATCGTAAACAGCACAGGACACCTTCTCTTGCTTGGCTCTGTTTCGCGCTATATTCGCTCGCCGGATAAGATCGCTGGCAGTATCTGCATGGTCAGGAAAGACAGACACTCCCATCACATTCACGATGTCGAGATGAACATCGCCAATTTTAAAAGGCTCCTCAAGAACCGCATTTATTTTCGCTATAATCCTGTTCACAAGCTTAATATCTGTATGGTGTAACAACACACCAAACTCATCCCCGCTCAGTCTGGAAATAATATCCGACTCCCTAAGTGCGGACTGTATGCGTTTTGCCAGCTGAGAGAGCAATTCATCACCAACCTTGTATCCAAATGATTGGTTTATTCCGGACAGGTGGCTTGGGTCAATCACAATCATGGCTACGCAATAAGGGCCTCTTCTCGCCTTACTGATTTCATGTTCTGTCAATTCACGAAACAACTCTCTGCCGGGAAGACCCGTAAGGGAATCGTACATTGCAAAATGAGCTTTTTGTTCGCTGATTGTTTGTCGTTGCAATGGAAGCAGAAGAAAAAAGTATAATGCGGGGGCAACAAAAATACCGAGCAAAAAAGCATCCAGAGCCGCCAATTCGTACTCGTTAAGTGCAGGCAATGGAAATATTGCAAAGAACCCCATAATAACGGCTTCTGCAACAACAACAGCCAGCATCACTTTCAGCATAATTCGCCACGGTCCTGTGGATACATTATCAGCAACAGACAGACGCTTCTCTTTCACTTGCCCTCCGTTATCTGATTCCATCGGAAAATGAGCAAAAAGCTTTAAACTTTATTGTCTGCATCATATCGGAACAAGGGAGCCGTGAATATCTGCTTTGGCCGCAATCATTTGAACCAGAACTCAGGAAAGTTTCTCCGGAACCTCAAACTCATCCGCATCCACATAAACCTCATTGGGATAAACAGGGCCGATATCAACAATCAGCCAGCTTCCGCCTCTTAAGCCCAGTTCGATATCCAGCACATCGCCACACTTCAGATGGCGGATGATCTCCTCCGGCAGAATCACCGGACCAATTTCCATTTTGCTATTATCAAACTGCAGTGATATGGAGCCCTTTTTCAGTTCTGAAATACGGGCATGCCCCTCAACAAACTGGTCGAACCGCTTACCGCGGTGGCGCGGAGAGACGCCACCGCCCAGGCGAACATAGTGGAACAGCAGGCGTGCGGCCTGTGATGCGCGCATCGCCTCGCCCTTCGTCTCTTCAATGGTTTCAAGAAACGCAACATAACTTTCACCTGCAATCCAGTGTCTGTCATGCAAAAACTTCACCCAGTCAAGCAGCAACCCGGCCTGTGATGCCACTTCAAGGCTGCTGATGCCCGGTTCGCGCAATACGAACCAGCCGAGAAAATCCCGGAAATGTTCCGATTCCAGGCGGGAAACAGGCAAACTCCCCAGCTCTGCAACCGGCTCGGCATCACCGTCAAAAAGGTTTTCCACATATTGCCCGAGAGCAGCCTCCCACTCCTGAACCTCCTCCTCATCCCAGGCTTCATCATCCTGATAGAGATCAGAGTAATGCAACAGGTATTCGGCAAACATCTCCATACAGCGCTCCGTGGCTCTGCTCATATCCTTTGCGGAAACGCCCGCCAGAACAAACTGGTCCATCGCTTCCTGAACTGGGGTATCTGTTATCATATTACACCTGTTGCGGCCTGTTTTCGGGAGTCCCTGAACAAGTCTGTCCCTTGCCGTCAAAGCATATCATGGTTATCGTCTCGGCCCGTTTGAGTCTGTTTGGGTTCGCATAAAAAACGGCAGATCCGATATTGTTGCCTGTGGAGAGAAACGATGCAAATAAATGTAACGACCATCCGTGTTGGGAACATCCTTGAGATTGATGGCGGCCTCTGGAAAGTGATGAAGACCAAGCACGTAACTCCGGGCAAGGGCGTAGCCTGTATGCAGGTTGAGATGCGCAATATCGAAACCGGAACAAAAACAAACAAGCGATTCAACTCTACAGAACGCGTTGAACGAACCGTCCTTTCCCAGCGCCCGATGCAGTATCTCTATGAAGCTGACGGCCAGTACCACTTCATGGACATGGAAACCTACGATCAGATCACGCTCGGCGAAGAGATGCTGGAGAATGCCAGGCTCTACCTGCTGCCCGAGATGATGGTGGAGGTGGAATTTCATGAAGAACGGCCTCTTAACGTAAAGCTGCCACAAAGTGTGGTGCTGACTGTGGTGGAATGCGATGCCTCCATCAAAGGGCAAACCGCAACCGGCTCATACAAGCCGGGCGTACTGGAGACCGGAGCCTCCATTCTGGTACCGCCCTATCTGGAAGCCGGCACCAGGATCAGGGTCAACACGGAAAGCGGCGAATTTATCGAACGGGCCTGATTACCGGAACAGCAGGCTGCCTGTACGGAGGCTGTTCAGCAGATATGCGAACCGGCAGGGAGCGTGATTATCGCTCATATCGATGATCGCTCCGGCCAGTCAAATGGCACAGATTTGAGATAATCCGGGACATCACTTTTTGAGTTACGCGAAACTCCTGTTCGGAAACACCATTTAAGGCTTGATCGCTCAGGGCCATCAAAGCCGGGAAAATATCAACAAAGGCCTGTTTTCCCTCCGCAGTGATATGCGCCCGGATTACACGCCGGTCATCCCTGTCCTGTACCCGCCCTACAAGGCCGCTTTTGACCAGCGCATTCATAAGTCGTGTAATGGAGGCCCTGTCCTTGCCAAGGATCTTTGCCAGATATGACTGGGACAACCCGTCAAGATCATAAATAATCATCAGGGTACCCGCCTCTTCCGGCGTCAGTTTGTAGCCTGCCTCTTCACATGCGCAACTCACCTGGGAACGCACATGGCTCATCACTTGGCCGATCAAAGGCATCATGGCCCCCAAGCCGGCATGCACATGCTCCTGAGCATCTTTCTCCATAACGCAAGGTTATCCTATACAGTTAACACCATCAATAGTTGACAATGTTAACTATAAAACTACTGTTTCCTTCCTGACTTCATCTATGATGAGGCAAACTTTGTGAGGTTGGTCATGCTCGGGATGCGGAAGCTGTTTCTACTTTTTAGCCTGCTACTGCCGGGTCTGGCTCCTGCCCAGACAGTCACGCTGGCTGAAGTCATTCATGAAACGCTGGCAAACCATCCCGATATACCGCTCAGTCAA
The DNA here is from genome assembly GCA_964559845.1 of uncultured Zetaproteobacteria bacterium. Lineage (GTDB taxonomy): Bacteria > Pseudomonadota > Zetaproteobacteria > Mariprofundales > Mariprofundaceae > WSZY01. Next base: position 3,380 of record CAZLJF010000029.1, read on the forward strand.
CTGAACAAATCGCTTGCCAGAGTTGAACAGCAACGTATCAGCGGCATGCTTGATCCGGTTGTTTCGGCATATATTGCCACCAGTGATGAGAAGAGCCCGACCACCAACCCATTTGCCGCCAGCCAGACACAGATCGCGCAATTTTCCGGCACCATAAGCAAGCCCATGCCGGATGGCAGCATGCTTTCAGGAAGCATGAACTACAACCGCACCAGATTAAGCTATCCGGCGACTGTTCCCACAGCATTCCAGTCCACGCTCAATCCGATTTATAGCCACCAGATTGATCTGACCTATCGCTACCCGCTGCTGCGCGGCCATGGCAATCCGGCCTATCATGAACTGTTAAGTGCAGCGGCAAAAGATGAGAGCTCTGCACAGTGGCAGGTTGAGATGCTCAAGGAGAGTCTGGCCGGACAGGCCATTGCCCTCTACTACCAGCTGGCAGCAGAAAATATCACCCTGGAGATTGCGACCGATGCAGTCGCAAGGGCGGAGAAGCTTCTGCAATATCAAAAGCAGCGTAAACAGTTCGGCCTGATCGAAGAGGCGGAACGCCTGCAAGCCGAAGCACTGCTGGCAACACGGCGCATGGAGCAAAGCAGTGCCGAAGCCGCTGTTGTTCAGGCACGCACTGCACTGAATCGCCTGATGAGCCGAAACAGCAACGAAGAGATAACACCGGCTGCCACCGAAACCGTTACGCCGGTTACTGAACTGGTGCAATTCAATATGAATAGCCTGATCAAAACAGCAGAGAAGAATCGTCCTGTCTTCAGGTCGCTGGAGGCGCGCCTGGCGGCTGCCAATGCACGCCTGATCGCCGCCAAAGATCAGCATGACACACAAATTGATCTGGTGGGGCAGATTGGCAGCAGGGCGCTTGGAGATAGTGCCGGAAAGGCATTCGGACAGGGCTTCACACTCAATGACAGATTTGTTTCTTTAAGTGTCGAATTGAGCGACACACTAACCGGAAACGCCACAAATGCCGCTATCAGAGAGGCCGAACTTGCTCGCCAGCAGGTGATTCTGGAGAGGATTCAGGCTACTGAAACCATCAAAAGCGAGCTGGCCTCTGCACTGAACCAGCTTGTTTCCGGCACCAGAACACTACAATCGGCGAAACAGCGGGCAGCAGCGGAATTACGGAAATTCAGGGCCGAGATAGAGCGCTATAGAGAGGGACGCTCAGATACTGCCACGATTATACAGTTTGAAGGCGAACTGCGAGCCGCCGAGCTGCAGGTTGCCCTGCAAAAAACTTCGCTGCAGATGGCAAGCCATCAACTTCAGCTTGCACAGGGTACGCTGTTTGCCCGGCTGCCTGGTCATGAAACCGGAAAGAACGGAGCAAAGGATTCACAGTGATGAAAAACATTATCGCCTTTTTTGTCCACCGCGGACTGCTCGTCAATATGATTTCCGTCATGCTGCTGCTGGGCGGCATCTATGCCGCCACATCCATTCAGCGGGAGGCATTTCCAAGTGTCAATTTTGATCTGGTCGTCATATCAGCAGCATATCCCGGAACATCTCCTCACGAAACCGAACAATTGCTGGTAACCCCTATCGAGCGTGAGCTGAAAGGAATCGATGGCATTAAAAATATCAGTTCGACCGCCTTTGCAGGCTCCATGGAGATACTGATTGAGATCGAGCCAGGCTACAGCGATCGTTCCAGGTTTGTCTCGGATGTGCAGCAGGCCATTAACCGCGCCTCCCTTCCCTCCGATCTCCCCCGTGAACCGGTCATCATGGAGGTAAAATCCGAGCAAACGCCGGTCATTTCATTCTCCATCTTTGCCCCCATCGATGATCTGCAACTAAAACGGATAGCGGACCATATTGAAGATGACCTGCTGAACATCACAGGCGTCTCCAAAGTATTTGTCCAGGGCGACAGGAAAGAGGAGATACGCATCACCCTGAATCCGGAAAAAATGCATCACCACCGTATCTCGACCGAGGATATTGTTCAGCTTATACGCGGCTGGAACATCAACGCGCCCGGCGGCAAACTGAAAACGGCGACAGGGCAGCAAGTGATCCGGGTCAATGGCGAGTTCACCTCGGCTGAAGATGCCGGCAACCTGGTCATACGGGCGACTGAACAGGGGCACAAGATCTACCTGAAAGATATTGCGGATGTAACGCAATCGCTGGAGGAGCCCCGCCGCTATGTTGATGCCATGGGCAAACCTTCCATGAGCTTCATTGTTATCAAACAGGCCGATGCCGATATCATCCAGTTGGTAGACAAGATCCGCGCCTATCTGCCATCTATTCCCGAACGCTACCATGAAGCCATTGAGGTGCGCACTTATCAGGACTTTTCGATCAACACCCGTCTTCGACTCAGCGTACTTACCAGTAACGGCATGATCGGCCTGCTGCTTGTCTTCCTGACGCTGTTCATGTTCCTGCGCCCGGCAGTTGCCATGACCACAGCCTGGGGGCTGCCGATCATCTTCTTCTCAGGCCTGCTGGTGCTCTATCTGAGCGGCACCACACTGAATCTTTTGACCATGTTCGGCTTTATTATCGTGCTCGGCCTGATGGTCGATGATGCGATTATTATCGGTGAAAATGCCACTTACCATATGGAGAAGGGCTTAAGCCCGAGCGAAGCGGCCATTGAAGGCACCTATGAACTGCTGGGGCCGGTGACCGCAACTGTGCTGACGACAATCGTTGCGTTTCTGCCAATGATGTTCATGGAGGGTATTATCGGCAAGTTCGTCTTCTCCATCCCCGTCGTTGTTGTCATTTTGCTCGCCTTCTCCTGGTGGGAGGCCATCCTGATCCTGCCCAACCATATTCGTGATGTTGCCAACCCGGACAAACATCCGAAAGAGCGCAAGCTGCTGATCTGGCTGACGGAAAGCTATGGCAAGCTGCTTGAGCTTGCCCTGAAGTTTCGTTACCTCACGATCCTGCTCACACTGATGGGACTTGCCGGTGCCGGCTGGCTGGCCACCCAGACCAAATTCCAGCTCTTCCCTGCCGGTGCTGAAGATCAGTTTTACCTGCGCGTCAACGCACCGGTTGGCACTACGCTTGAAGCGATGCGCAGCAAACTGCTGGAGATTGATGCCGAGGTGCGAAAACGGATTGATCCATCGCTGCTGGAAGTGACCACCACCATGGCAGGCACCAACAGTTCGGACCAACGTGAGGCGTTGAAACAGGTAGGCGACCATTTCGGCTACCTGCGCGTATCTCTTACCTCATTTGTCGGCCGCGATGTTCCGGCCAGCGAGGTAATGCACAAACTGGAAAAGGAGATCCCGCCACTCTTTCCGGATCTGAATATCAACTTTGTCATGATGAAAGCAGGCCCTCCGACCGGCCGGGCGCTGCAGGTTGAAATCAGCAGGGGCAGCGATGAAGAACGGGAACAGGCTGCCCGGCGCCTTGTCGCTCTGCTGGAGAGTGTTCCCGGCGTACACTCAATAGAGAGCGGCCTGGAAGAGGGCGACCCTGAAATCCATATTGTCCTTGACCGGACACTTGCCGCCTATGCCAAGATTGATATGGCAACGGTTGCCACCCATATTCGCGCTGCTTTTGACGGACTCGTTGTCTCCACACTGAAACGCGGCAAGGAGGAGGTGGATGTTACGCTCCGCTATCCGGAAAGTGCCAGACACAATCTTGACACACTCAAAAACCTGATGCTCCCCAACAGGATGGGGGCGCTCGTACCGCTGGGTAAAATCGCCACATTTGAGCAGAAACGCGGCGTAACCAGTGTCCGGCACAAAAAGGGAACCCGCGTCATTCATGTCTCGGCCGAGGTAAAACCGGATGAAATCACTTCGGCGGAGCTGAATGCGCTTGTTGAGAGCCGCAAGGCAGAATGGCTCGGTGAGAATGAGAAACATCTCCGTTACCGCCTTGGCGGTGAGCAGGAGCGCACGGATGAGTCGGTTCGAGGTCTGGTCTTCAGCTTTATTTTCGCCCTGTTCGGCATCTTTATCATTCTGGCCATCCAGTTTAACCGCTTGAGCTATCCGTTTCTGGTCATGCTGGCCATTCCGTTTGGCGTGATCGGAATCATTATCGGGCTTTTCCTGCACGGCCAGCCGATCTCATTCATGTCACTGATGGGCTTTGTCGCACTCACAGGCGTTGTTGTAAACTCATCCCTGGTCATGGCAGTTTTCATTCAACGCCTGCTTCTGGATGGTGTTCCATGGTTTGAAGCCATTGTTCATGGCGGTAAACGCAGATTGCGTGCGGTCCTGCTAACCGCCATCACCACTGTGGTTGGCCTGCTGCCAACCGCTTATGGCTGGGGCGGATTTGATCCGTTTGTTGCACCGATGGCACTTGCCCTCTCCTGGGGACTTCTTTTCTCAACCGTGATCACCCTCTTTTCCGTGCCGGCAGCACTGGCAGTTGCAATGGATATGAAACGCTGTGTCCTGCACATGTTTCAGAAAGAGAAAAACACCTGACCACTTCCCCGGTGTACCCTTAATGAATTTTAATCATCTCTTCATAACAAAATAACATGATCCCGCTATAGTGCCTCAGGTCTGGTGCCTCTCTCCCCTCCCTCCCCACGGCATCAGACCTCGTTTTAAAGGCTCCGGTAATCCGGAGCCTTTTTTGCATCCGCAAACCTGGAATGATAAATCATCTATAATCCTGTTAGGTACTTCTATATACGTACAGGAGAGTAGCATGATCGCCTCAAATGCCATGACAGCAAACCCCCTCACTATTTCACAAAATGCCAAAGTGGAAGATGCGATTAAGCTCTTTCGTTCCAGCATATTCCATGATCTGCCTGTGATTGATGATGACGGAAAGCCGGCGGGCTGCATCAGCGCTCTTACCATTCTGCACGCAGCAGTTCCCGCCTACGCAAGCGAGAAGCTGCTTGCTGCCATGGAGGGTGGTCCGGACATTGTCTCCGTCTATCATAACCTCGAAAAAATCACCGGACAGCCCATTGCAGAGATTATGGATAAGAACATCCATCCGGTTCATGGCGACACGCCCACCAGTGCCGTGGCGGCGATGCTGACCAGTCTGCGCCACGATACATCCAGTATTCTTGTGGTGGACGATCAGGGCAGGCTGATCGGCACCATTTCAGCACGGGATATTGTCTGCCGGACACCATGCTGAGGCGATATCTCCCCGGAAAAAAGCCGTAGAACATGGAAAACAACTCGTTTTTTCTGTCACTTGTATTGATTTTACTCTCTGCACGCCTGCTTGGAGAGGCGGCTGCATGGTTTAAAATACCGCCTGTAATGGGTGAAATGTTTGCCGGCATCCTGCTCGGCCCAAGCCTTCTGGGCTGGGTTCAGCCAACTGAAACCATCAAGCTGCTGGCCGAGTTCGGGCTCATTCTGCTTCTGTTTGAGGTTGGCCTTGATGCTGATGTCACCAAGCTTCTGAAAAACGGGGCAAAATCTTCTGTCGTCGCCTTAGGCGGTTTCATTGCACCGTTCGTCTCCGGGTTCGTACTCGGCTATTATATCCTTGACCTCCCTCTGCTCGTCTCTCTCTTTATCGGTGGCACCCTGACCGCCACAAGCATCGGGGTAACGATCAGGGTGCTTCGCGATCTTCGTCGGCAGCACTCCAGAGAAGCACAGATTGTTCTCGGAGCTGCAGTTCTCGACGATATTCTCGGTGTTATTCTGCTGGCTGTTCTGTTTGAATTTTCACTCAGTGGCGAAGTAAACCTGATGAATGGCAGCAGGGTATTTATCTTTATCGTGATCTTTTTTGCACTGGCCCCGATTGTTGCCAAACTGATTGGTGGCATCGTCAACCATCTTCAGCAGTTCAGCCGTCTTGCAGGCCTGATTCCCACCATGATTGTCTCACTGGTACTGTTTTTTGCCTGGCTCTCCCATGCAGTCGGAGCACCCGAGCTATTGGGTGGATTTGCTGCCGGCCTGGCACTCTCAAGACGCTTCTTTCTTCCTTTCAGCACCACGTTTGCACATCCGGATGGAAGATTTGTTTTTCAGATAGAGAGAAAAATGAAACCGATCATTCAGCTCTTTACCCCTATCTTCTTTGTCATGGTCGGCCTCTCGCTGAATCTTCCGGATATTGACTGGGGCTCATCCATGGTCTGGAAAATGACTCTCCTGTTCATCCTGATTGCCATCGGCAGCAAAATGGTCGGTGCCTATCTTCTGCGCGAATCGACCCACTCAAAATGGGCTATCGGCCTTGCCATGATTCCAAGGGCCGAAGTCGGGCTTGTATTTGCGGAGTTGGGCCGTTCTTCCGGTGTGTTCGATAACGAACTGTACGCTGTCATGATCCTTACCATCGTAGCCACAACCATTCTCCCGCCCTTTATGATGAAATATTTCTACGAACGGTATGGGCATCACCTTCCCAACCAATAGGGAGCGGCCTAACTGTTAACATAAACAATAGTAACACGCATGACTTTTTGTCTCTGTTCCAATCACGGAGAGATAAAAAGCCATACACGTCAGTGGTGAACACCCTCTTCTTCCATATCCTTGATAAAGGCTTCCCTGTCCTTGGCAATCAGTGCGATGAGAATAAATGAATAGATAAAGGTCGACAGCATGATGACACCCACCACTATCGCCTTGAACATCTCCAGGTGCTCGAAGGTGGAGGGGATCATCATCAGCATAACAACTGAGAGACCACCCTTGATACCGGCAAAGGTCAGCACACCCCACCAACGGAAATTCACATTGGTCATCTTCTCAGTCTTGTTGGTAATGATGGCAAACTTGCCCATCATCAAAGCACGGATGACCGTTGTCGCCAGGAACATGACAAGGATTTCGGTTTTGTATTTCAGCAACAGTTCCAGATTGACAATCTCAGCCATGGCAACAAACAGGATGGTATTGGCAACTATCGCCAATAGCTGAATATCCTCTTTACTGCGCATATGACGATCACGCTCTTCCACCGTGGCCTTGATCATCTTCACGGCAGAGTCAATCAGCCTGCCGGAACTCCTCTCTGCCATTGATTCGCGTTTCAGGTCCTCCTCTTCCTTTTCCAGACGCATATCGTCATAGGCGATAGCCTTGGAGAGAAAGTGATGCACCATCACGGTCGAAAAAATGCAGGCAAGAATGCCGGAAAGGTGCATATGGGAGTGGCCGCCAAACAGGTTAAGCAGGGCATAGAAGTGTTCAGCCAGTTCAAATGCGCCATAACCGACCAGAATCAGTATCAGTAGTTCGGCAATGCGGTTCTCGGTGGTCTTCATGGCCAGCAGCCCAAGATAGCCGACAGCGATACCGAGCAATGCCGAGCCAAACACCACGATCAGGCTGGTCTCGGCCACATAGGTGAATGTGATCTCACCACCATCGAGCGCATAGAGACCGATAAATACAAACACAATCAATGCCGTCGCATCGTTAAACAGGCTCTCGCCCTCACAGAGAATCTTCAGGCGATGCGGCAGCTGGAAGTTGGAGAAGATACTGACCACCGACACCGGATCGGTTGCCAATACCATGGCAAAAAGAAGAATAATGGCGGCAATCGAGAGATCATACTGACCAAACAGTGCGTCGCCAATCAATAGCGCTGTAACAACAGAGAGGGCCACGGCAACCACAGCCAGATAGAAGAGACTTAAGCCATGCTCTTTCAGATCTTCAACACTTAATTCAAGGGAATCAGCAATCAGCAGAACCGGCAGCAGAAGAATGACAAGTGCTGCAAAATGCGCGGCATCGCCGGTTAACATGAATGGATCGTGGAATACCAGATGGAAAATAAAGGAGAGGGTAATCAGCCCTATCGGCGATGGTATCTTGAACTTATCTTCCAGTTGAAGTGTCAGGTACAGAATGGCCGCAATGGATAAAACTGTAATAATCATGCAATAGCTCCCTCTTTCACCCTTTCTAAAATTCCTTTCAATGTTCGTTTTAATAGCAAAAAAGCAAAAAAGAGGCCACTTTCAAGTAATTGCCCGCCTGTTTTGTTCTCACACTGCTTCAGCCAGCCACGACATAGAGAATAAAGGCGGCATACAGCAACATGGACATGGACAAAAAGCGGCCCGTCAGGCGGCCCGACATGCTCAGATACCAGAGCCAGCCATTTCCAAGCAGCGCCAGCAGGATGGCTGCAACCGCAGGCCCCGCCTGAAGACTCCAGGGCATCAGCATCATGGCAGCAGCAGGAATAACCGTTCCCTGAAATACCATCGCTCCGGTAATATTTCCGAGTGCCAGCGTATCCTTTCCCTTCCTTACCCACAAAATCGAATTGACCTTTTCGGGCAACTCGGTTGCAACCGGAACAATCAGCAGCGACACCACCAGCGCCGAGACGCCGAGGGCAGCGCTGGCAAGCTCAACACCATGCACAAACATCTTGGCACCCACCACCAGCAGCACCAGCCCGGCAACAAGCTGCATCACCGCAGCCGACATTGAATCCCCGAACAGGTGCGCAATGTGGAGACCATTATCCGCCTCTGTTCCATGCCCCTCATCGACCAGTTGGCGGCTGGCCCTGATGGTGGCCAGCAGATAAAGAAAGTAGATGAGAAACAGCGACAGCGCAAAACCAATCTTTGCCTGTTCCCAGTCCTCAGGCAGAAGCGCGGCGATAATCACCAGCAGATAACCGACAAGGAAAACAGACAAGTCCCTCTTCATCCCTGTAGCTTCGGGCGTCAGCGGTGTATTCCAGCCACGTTTTCTGCCGGCAAACCAGCCCATCAATCCGACACTTAACGTCGCCAGCATGAATGGTGCCCCCAGAATGGCGCCCAGCCCTACCTCATGGTTGATTGCCTCCGAGGCCCCACCGGCAATGATCGCCACAATCGGGATGATCGTCTCCGGCATGGCCGTTCCAACAGCAGCAAAAATAGAGCCTGTCACACCTTCAGAAACGCCGAGGCGTTCGCCCAGATGTTCCAGCGCATTGGTAAACACCTCGGCAGCAAGGAACACAACAATCAGGGCCACACCCAGACTTACGACACTTTCCATCAGCAACTCCCCGGCTTGATCAGAATGCCCCTCCAAAATGCAGACACTACATTTATTCTGGAAGCCGGTGAACAATCCTGTTGCAATACGCGTGTGGAAAAACCTGATTCAACCAGTAGAGATCAACCGGTCAAGTGGAAGCAGCATCTGGCGCTGACGCTGCCACAAGCCTACACGCAGGGCTGTATCTGGCTGCATGCATGCTCTGTTGGCGAAGTTAACTCAATCGTGCCGCTGATTCGCTGGCTGCTGAACCGGAATCAGCAGCTTCACCTGACTGTTGTTACACAAACCGGCATGCAGCATGCCCGGCGCCTGTTCGGTGATAGCATCCATATCTCCTACCTGCCATGGGATCTGCCAGGCCGTATGGCAGCGCTGATTGATCATATCCGGCCCCGCCTGCTGCTGCTGACCGAAACAGAATTCTGGCCGGGTATGCTGCGTGCGTGCAAGCATCGGGAGATTCCTGTCATCGGCATCAACACACGTATTTCAGACCGCTCATTCCCCCGCTACAAAGCAACTGCCGGGCTCTGGAGACGCTGGCTCAAACCTGTTCGTCTCTTTCTTGCACAGAGCAGGATCGATGCAGAGCGGCTGCAGGCGCTCGGCATTGAAAAGGAGCGCATCCGGCCTGTCGGCAATCTGAAATATGCCATCACGCCACCCCGGGTAGATGCCGATCGGCTTCGTACCAAAGTTGATCCGTCAAAACAGAAGCCGATCATGCTTATTGCCAGCACCCATCACAATGAGGAGCAACAGATTCTGAAGATGTGGCCGCTATGGAAACAGGCCAGGCCGGATCTTGTGCTGCTGATCGTGCCACGGCATCCGCAACGTTTTGATGAAGTGGCCAGTGACATTGCAACTGGCGGCAGACCCTACAGTCGCTGGTCTGATCTCTCCCTGACACATGAAAACGGCACTCCTGAAGAGATCATTCTGGTTGATACGATGGGGCTGCTGCAACAGCTCTACAGCATTGCCGATGTGGCTGTAATTGGCGGTACACTTGTGCCGGTTGGCGGTCACAATCCGCTTGAGGCGGCCATCTGCGGACGTGGTGTCGTCACCGGCCCGTATACGGAGAATTTCCGTGAAATTATGGATGATATGCAGCAGGAAAATGCCGCCATCGTTGCCGACAGTGCGGCTGATATGGAGCAGGCCGTGCTTCGCCTGCTTAAACACCCGGAAGAGCTCCGCGAACTGCACGCCCATGCCGCCCGTTTCATCAGCAAAAGAAACGATGTACTTGAGCAGCTCTGTGATGCCATCAAACCCTGGCTTCCCGAAGCAGGTACCTCCTGATGTCACGCATCCATCTCAAGGTTGAACAGATGTGGTGGACTGATAAAAAACCGCCGGCCCTGCTCAGGGCGGCAAGCCGCCTCTATAGTCTGATCAACCGCCACAACCTGGAGGGGCGGAAAAGAAGAGCTGTTTCACCGCCTCTTCCCATCATCTCTGTCGGTAACCTGACCGCCGGAGGCAGCGGCAAGACCCCGTTTGTCATCTGGCTCGCAGCCCTGCTTGAAAAAAAAGGATTTAAACCTGTCGTCATCTGCCGTGGTGATGGCGGAAAAAAGGGGGCTCCGCAGCTGCTTAACCATGAAAGCGACCCTTTCACCGTCGGCGACGAGGCCGTACTCCTCCACCGAAAGTGCCGCTGTCCGGTTATTGCCGGCCGTGATCGCATCCGCGCCAGCCGCATGGCGGCGGAGTATGGCGACATCATTATTCTCGATGACGGCTTTCAATACCGGCAACTGGAACGTGCATGTGACATTGTGCTGATCCCTGCAGAGGGTGTGGGAAACGGCCATCTCATTCCGGCAGGCCCCTTAAGAGAATCCATCGAAGCACTTGGACGTGCCGACCTGATTGTGCGAACCGGTCAGAATGATGGAAAAATCAGGCCGCTGACCTCCGCCAGGGAGTGGCGCTGGTGGATTTGTGGAGGCCGGTTGAATCAACTGGCAGGGAAAGAGGCCGAAGCTCCCAGGCGGGCTGTTGCCCTCACCGCCATCGCGCGTCCCGAGCGTTTTATTCGGAGTCTCAGGCAGCTTGATATTGAGGTTGAAGAGGCTCACATGTTCCCGGATCACCATCCGTTTTCTCAGACCGATATTGCACTTGTTGCAGAGCAACATCTTCCGGTGGTTGTCACCGCCAAGGATGCGGTGAAACTTGAGCCGATCTGGCCGGCCGATCAACAACTCTGGGTGCTGGAACAGAGCGCAGCGGCAGAACCCGGTCTTTTCAATGCTATTTTGGAGCAGGATGGTCTGTCGAATTCCCGAAGAGAGGTATATGATGGATATTCGTGACGAACTGACCACCTATTACCAGTGGCTGCGGCAATACGGCTACAACGATTCTCACTCCGGCAACATCTCGGCGCGCAGTAATGATCGCTTCTGGGTAACACCGACCGGTGCCTGTGCCGATACTCTCAAAGCAGACGATTTTATCGCTGTTCCTGTTCACGGCGACATTCCCGCCGAAGCTTCCGGCGATGCCAACTTGCACCAGCAGGTTTACCGGCAAATCCCGGCAACAGGAGCGGTCATCCATAGTCACTGCCCATATGCCACAGCTCTGACGATGGATGGCGAGGAGTTCATACCGCCTGATTTCGAAGGGCAACTCTATTTTCCAGTCGTGCCGGTGATTACTGTGCCTTATATCTCATACTTTGAAGAGGCGGCGCCGCGTGTGGCCGAGGCGCTGGCCGGGCATCCTGTCTGCATCGTACGAGGCCATGGCGTATACGCCCGTGGCGAGACACTGAATCAGGCCTATAAATGGAGTTGTTCACTGGAATTATCAGCAAAAACCGCCTTTATCGCCCGCCAGGCCAGCAGCATATAAGCAGTTGCAATGCCGATTGGTGGTGGTCATGAACATATGACTTGAGCTAGACTTGGCGAAGTTTTTCCAAACGAGGTTCATCATGATTGACAAGGCGCTCATGGAAATCCTTGCATGCCCGAAATGCAAGGGCGACATTCATTACAATGACTCCAAAAATGGTCTGGTTTGTGATATCTGCCAGCTTGAGTACCCGATCCGTGATGATATTCCAGTCATGCTGATTGACGAGGCAAAGTCACTGGCTGGCTGATACATCTCATTTAAACGTTCCATATTCACATACATGGACATGATTCTGTCTGTCGCGATTCGACTTTTTTTCTGGAGCACACGGCTGCTTCCTGTCCGGCTGGCGGGAGCTATTGGAGCAGGCCTTGGCCGGGTTGCCTTTCATCTTCTGGGCCGCCACCGCCATAACACCATTAAAAACCTTGCCCGTGTCTATCCGGATAAGGGGGAGAAGTGGCACAGACATACCGCCCGCGAATCCTTTGCCGAACTTGGCAGAACCATGTTCGAACTACCGCATGTATTTTTAAGATCCGGGAACTTTCTGCGCTCCAGAATTGAGGTGGATGGCGAAGAGGCATTTCGTCAAGCTATGCAGAAAGGAAAGGGTGTCATGGTTGTGGCATGCCATCACAGCAACTGGGAGCTTGGTGGGCTTGCATTTTCACTGTTCGGTTATGAATCCGCCTCCCCCTATCGGCCACTTAATCAGGCGCCACTGGATAAATATCTGAAGCAGTGTCGCGAACGTTTCGGCAGCACCTTCTTTTCACGCAGGGATGGTCTGCGCTGGATTCCCCAAACATTGAAACGCGGCAAGGCTGTTACACTGATGATTGACCAGCACATGAGCCAGCAGGGCATCAAAGTTCCTTTTCTCGGGCATATGGCAAACACCACCACACTTCCCGCCCCGTTTGTACTTAGAAACCGGACACCTCTATTTGGTGCCCTGATTGAACGCAAAGGCAAAGATTTCAGATTTCGCCTGAAACTCTGGCCAATCACCACGCCTGAATTAAGCGGCAATAAAGAAGAGGACACCTACCGTATCATCAAGCAGATCAACGACAGCTTTGAAAAGGATATTCTTGAACGGCCGGAACTCTGGCTCTGGGCACACAGGCGCTGGCTTGTTCTGGATGAAGAAGAGGCGGCAATAGAAACAGCTCATGGCACATCATAAAGCAGCCAGCAAACAACGCTGGCTCAACTCCCAGAAAGCAGAGGTGGGTAAACTGGATGGTAGAAGCATGGAACTCATGCACACCAATGCAGAGAAGCGTTATTATGCCATTATCAAGGCGCTGCCCCGCCCTCTTCCGATTGATGCATCCATTCTTGAAATCGGCTGCGGAGCAGTCTGTACGGCCAAGCTGTTTAACTCTTCAAACACTACCTATCTCGACCCTCTCCTTGATGATTTCAAGCGCACCTTTCCGGGCGAACTTCCGGATGGTGAATTCATTGCAGGCAAGGCTGAAGAGATTGTAAAACCGGACAGTAGTTATGACCTGATCCTCTGCCTGAATACATTAAGCTATACACTCAATCCCGAACTGGTCATGCATGAAACACGGCGGTTGCTGAAACAGGATGGAATATTCGTGATCAGCATCATCACCTGGCCGGAACTGCTTGCCCGTCTCCACTATCTGAAATCAAGTTTCTTTTCGCTGGATGAGCATCAAACCCGGCTCTACCATTACAGCTACCGGGGTATCGTCAATACCTTGCGGCGCCATTTTGATATTGTGAACAAATTACCGGTGGATACAAGCCCCCCCCGCTTTTCGCAGGAGTGGGTGTTCATCTGCCAGCGCAAAAACAGCAATCGCAGCGAATCTGCCATCTTGACCGATTCCGGCAATCAGGATGTGTAACGCAGTATGGAAAAGGGGACCTGCTCTGCAGCACACTTGGAGTATGATATTTTGATAGCAAAGGAGATAACACCATGAGGCGTTATATGATCATACCTTTTCTCTTGCTGGCCTGCACACCCGGTCAGGCACTTTCGACATGTCTCCCCTATGTCGGTGAAAGCATGACTTTCTCGGTTGGCTGGGAGTTTGTCAATGCAGGCTCTGCAATACTGAATTATTCCCCTATGGGTGAAAACGGATACCGTATCCATACGCTCGCAAAGACCAATAAGTTTTTTGACCTATTCAAAAAAGTGCGTGATACCATCATTTCGGAAGGGGTCTGCGTGGATGGAAAGCTTCAAAGCACCCGTTTCGACCTGAACCAGCACGAGAACCGATACAGGGCCAATAAAAAAACCGAATTTCTCTGGAAAGAGAATAAAGTCAGATATACGCAAAACAACCGTACGGACATCTACGATGTTCCTGCAGGTCACCTGAATGTTATGGACGCCTTCACCAAGGTGCGTATGCTCGATCTGAAGCCGGGGGATGTAATACATATTCCGGTTTTCGACTCCAGAAAGAGTTATGATGTCATAATCAACGTCAGCAATAAGAAACAAAAAGTCCGTATGCCATCCGGAAAAATGGTGGAGTGTCTCATTATTGAACCGAAGCTGAAAACTGCCGGCGTGTTCTCAAGCAAGGGAAGCATTAAAATCTGGATGACCAATGATCATCGTCATATCCCCCTTAAAATGACTGCAAAAATTAAAATCGGCCGTATTATTGCCCGCCTTATTAATTACAGGGGTGCGACCTGACATATGATTATTCTCGGAATTAACGATATTGCACACCATAACACCTCTGCAGCACTGATCAGAGACGGGCATGTTATCGCCGCAATTGAAGAGGAACGTCTCTCACGTGTTAAACTGGACAACAGTTACCCACACCGTGCCATTAATGAGGTGCTGAGAATCGCGGGTCTCTCCTATCATGACATTGACCGTGTCGCACTCGCTGGCCTTGATACCCGTGAACAGAAAAGTGCTGCAGATAACATATTCCGCTACATCAAAAAAGCGGCCTCCCATGACAGACAGATAAAAAAGTTCTTTTATAAGCAGCAATTTAGCCGTTATTCCCGGCTTTTCAAGAAACGCCCTGCGCTCCCCGATGCCCTTAAAGCTAAACCTGTCGATACAATTGAACACCATCATGCGCATGCGGCATCGGCCTATTACACATCCCCGTTTGGCAACGGAACCGGCAATGAAAAAATTGGCATTATTTCACTGGATGGTTCCGGAGACTTCTCCTGGGGATCAGTCTGGACAGGTCATGGCAGTAACATGACGCATATTATGCATCTGCATGCCATGAACAGTGTCGCACTGCTCTATTCTGCATTTACAGTATTCCTGGGTTTCAAACACACTCGTCATGAAGGAAAAGTTTTAGGGCTGGCCGCATTCGGAAACCCGGAGCCTCTGCGTTCACGGCTGATGGAGCATGTCAATCTGGATGCGTGGGAGGAGGAGCTCTTTTCCCCGGCCCTGGCACGGGCGACATTGCGTCAATTTACAGAAATGGGACAATCCGTTGTACGGAAACTTTCCGAAGAGCTTTGCAGGGAGGATGTTGCAGCGGGCCTGCAGGCATTTACCGAAGAGGTTGTGCTGCACTGGATAAAAAAAATCAGCGCCCAACTTGATGTCTCCAAACTTGCCCTTGCCGGCGGCCTGTTTGCCAACGTTAAACTGAACCAGCGCATTCTCGACCTGGCTGAAGTTGAAAACATCTATGTTCATCCGAATATGGGGGATGGCGGCCTGGCTGCAGGTGCAGCACTGGCCATTTCAGCAAAATACAACTCTACCGTCCCGCAGTTTATGCCAAATGTCTATTTGGGTTCCGTCATTGATGAAAACAGTGCGGAGGCAGCACTTAAAAAGAGCGGCCTGAACTACTGCAAACCGGAAAACCTGGCAGCCGAGGCTGGACAGATTCTGGCCGATGGCAAAGTCGTTGCCCGCGCATCCGGTGGTATGGAGTATGGCCCAAGGGCACTGGGAAACCGTACTGTCATGGCTGCATGCAGTGATCCTTCTATTAACAAATGGCTGAATGACAAATTCCAGCGGACAGAATTCATGCCGTTTGCTCCTGTAATACTCGAAGAACATGCAAAAGCGTATTTTCCTGCCTGGAGAGAGGAACAGGTTGCCGCCCGGTTTATGACATTAACCTACGATGCATCCGATCTGGCAAAGAAAAATATTCCGGCAGCCGTCCATGTCGACAGCACGGCACGCCCTCAGATTATCCGAAGAGAAGACAACCCTGACTATTATGATATCATTGCCGCGTACCATCGGATCACAGGTATCCCGAGTGTCATCAACACCAGTTTCAATATGCATGAGGAACCCATTGTGTGCAGCGCATCCGATGCTATCCGCGCCTTTCTGGATGCAAAACTTGATGCCCTGATCATCGGACCATTTCTAGTAAAAAGAGAGGACAATCCTTAATGGCTTCAACAGACATTCCTTTAAGCCCCTTTGAAAGTTTTATTTATCACCATCGTCCACGCATCACGATTGCTTTTGTCGTAGCTGTAATCTACTGGGCAGAACCCACCATTCAATCCATGCTGCTGGGTGCTCTGATTGTTTTACTTGGAGAGGTGGGTAGAACCTGGGCATCCGGCCATATCGATAAAGACCAGAAACTGGCCACCAGCGGACCATATGCCTTTTCCCGGAATCCTCTTTACGTCTTTAATTTCACTATGTTCATCGGCTTCTGTGTAATGAGCGCCAACATGGTTGTCACCCTTGTGGCGCTCATTGCCTTTCCTCTGATTTATCTTCCCATCATCCGTATCGAAGCCCGGAAAATGAAACAACTGTTTGGTGATGAATATGCAGAGTGGTCCAAGCATGTACCGATCTTTTTTCCGCGTCTGACACCTTACAAGAGCGGAGATCATCGGCGCCACTCTTTCAAACTTGTCTTCGAGCATCACGAACACCGTTACTGGGTTAGTGTGATTCTGGGTCTTTGTCTTTTTTACGGCATTTACTGTATAAAGGTTTATGGTATTAATTAATGAACAGCTCTTTGCTCGGTTTTTATGCCCTCAGTATTAAACGCCCGATTTCCTATATCGGTTACAGACTTCGTTTTATCAGCCGAAAAATTCGTGGAAAACTAAGGGATCAGCAGGCAACCACTCTGCCAAAGATCGGCTGGCGAAAGGTTGATCCGGGTGCGCCATTGCGTCTGGTTGAAACGGATAAAGCGCAAGGAAATGTCAGCTTGGCGGAAGTAGTCATCCTCGCAAAACTTGCAGGCGGAGTAAATCCCGGTGAAGAGATCATTGAAATAGGCACATTCGATGGAAGGACTTCTTTGAACATGGCAGTTAATAGTCCGGAATCCTCGCCTCTATTTACGCTGGATCTTCCATGGGGTGATGAAACTGCCTTTGATGTTGAAGAACACGAAAAGGCGTTTATCAACAAACCGCAACCGGGCAGCCGCTTCCTGGCAAGTAATGAGCCTTCTGCAAAGAAAATAACCCAGTTACTTGGTGATTCAGCAACATTTGACTGGTCAGACCATTTCGGCAAGGCAGGAATGGTCTTCGTGGATGGTTCACATGCCTATGATTATGCAAAAACAGATAGTGAAACAGCCATGAAACTTATTCGTCCGAATGGTACAATTATCTGGCATGATTACGGTGTGTGGGAAGGTGTTACCCGTGCATTGGAAGAGATTGAAGCAGAAAAAAAACTCGGGCTGAAGCATATCCGCGGAACCAGTCTGGTAATCTGGAGAGCTCCTGCGTGACAAAAGCTACAGGCCGCATCCCACTTAGTGTCACCATCATCACGCTGAATGAAGAGAAGAACATTGCCCGTTGCCTTGAAAGTGTGCAGTGGGCTGACGAGATTATCGTAGTTGATTCAGGCAGCACGGATGCCACATGTGATATTGCCCGCAACATGAATGCAAAGGTTATTCACAACGATTGGCCCGGGTTTGGTAAACAGAAACAGTTTGCAACCATGCAGGCCAGCCATGACTGGGTTTTGAGCATCGATGCAGATGAATGGTTAAGCAACGAGTTATCTGAAGCGATTATGACGATGATATCGGGGCAGCCACAGTACCACGTCTATAAAATCCGCCGCCGCCATTATTTTATGGAACGCCTGCTAAGATATGGCATTGCATATCCGGATGATGTAAAACGCCTGTACAACCGAAAGCATGCCAACTGGAATAGTAACCCTGTTCATGAATCCATCCATTACTCAGGTGACATTGGGTTTGTTCCCGGCGACATGCTGCATGAATCAGCACCGACACTGGGACGTTACATGGAGAAATTGAACAAATACACAGATATTCAGGCTGATAAATACTTTGCCAATGGTCAATATGCGGGCCTGATTCACCTGCTTTTCTTGCCTTTTTGGCAATTTTTCCGAGGCTACTTCTTTAAGTTAGGCTTTCTGGATGGCATCCCCGGCTTTGTCCACAATGCGATTGCTGCACTGAATACTTTTTTACGTTATGCAAAACTGCGGGAAAAATATATCCTTGCAAATAAAGAATAGTGTTTTGTAAATATGCTCGTCCGATTGATTTCCTGCTAATAGGTCAAAGATATTTTGCGGACGTAACATACTGATAAAAAAGAGATCTGAAATGAACCAGTTATCATCAAACGACGAATTCAAACAGTTAATGGACAGGATATTCTCTGCTATCAAGGGAACGGAGGGCCACCTCACCGATATCGAGGTTAATTTTCTGGCCCTGGCGGCAACAGTTCCTAGCTGCCAAGGAGCCATTCTTGAAATTGGTTCATTCAAAGGAAAGTCAACGACAGTTCTTGCATTGGCTGCCAGAGAAGCCGGAGAGAAACATTCCGGACTTTGGGCCGTTGACCCGTTCACTTCTCCAACTGAAACATGCCCTGACCTTCCCGAGTCTTCATCATACCCTGCTTTTGAGGAAAATTTAAAGCGGGCAGGTGTTTTTCATGAGGTTCATATCTGTCAGAACTTCTCATATGAACTTGCGAAAGAGTGGAATGAAAAAATTCGCTTTTTATGGATCGACGGGGAGCACACTTACAAAGGCGCAAAGCTCGATTTCGACCTTTTCCGGCCGCATCTTCAGGATGGTGCCATTGTTGCATTTCATGATGCACTACACAGTCATGATGGCCCAATCCGTGTTTTTGCCAATGAAATTTTACTCTCTCCCAATTTCAGTGAATGCGGTTTTAGCGGCTCCATTGCATGGGCAAAATATTCCGAAGAACCCATTTCAGACCTGACCTTAATTCAAAAGAAAGTCTCTCTGTTTAAAAAAGCAAGCAAGCTTGTCGCACTTACATCATTTGGTCAGCCTGTTACAGGAGTAAACAAACTCATGTACCGTTTTCTTCGACTTTGCATTCCTCACGGAGTTCTTTCTTTTGAACAATGGCAAAAATATCTTTCCAGGAAATAGTGTTGACAGACTTATTTAGACAACAGAAATATAATAAAATGAAGTCTGTTTTTAACCGACACTTAACTCCTGTCATTTTCTGGTTACTCTATTTCGGCGCATTGGTTTTCCCGTTTTCTGTCGCTGCAACCAATGCAGCTTTTGGCACAGCAATCCTCTTGTCATTTTTTTCAGGCCATTTTTCACATGGCACACGTTTTATGCAGAGACGCTGGCCGTATTTATTTTATGCCATTATAGCCTACCTCATCCTGATGCTTCTAGGACTTTCGTGGAGCAAGGATATCAATCATGGACTTATCGTTATTTCCCATCAGTGGCTATGGCTGCTGCTTCCCATTTTTATTTCGATATCACTGGATCAAAGTCAACGAAACAAATTACTGCTGTTCCTTTCTATCGGGCTGACTCTTCACCTTTTCTATTGCGTGCTGCAAAAGTTCGGCCTTGTTGCACCACCCAATGTTGGCGGCTCAAATATAGATGATGCAACAGGCTATATCGGCCATATCGGCTTTGGTTTTGTCTATGCCATTTGGGGAGGCTGGCTGCTCCAGCGCGGATGGCTGGAGCAGGGATGGATACGTTGGGGCTGCTGGCTGCTTTCCGCCTGGGCATTCATGATGATTTTTCTTGCCCAGGGACGAAGCGGATACCTTGTTGCCATCGCCATCCTGCTTATAATTCTCTGGAAGCATGCCATCAGTGAGTTCGGCTGGAAGCGCTCCATGCTGGCGATTTCGGTATGCTTGATTGCCCTGCTTATCCTCGCAGCAGGGCCCGGTAAAACACGTATTCAAAAAACATGGGAAAGTGCATCAGCCGCCTTTCATGGCGACCTCAAACATGCAGAAACTCGCTGGATTATATGGTTTGGCACACTCAAGACACTGGAAGCATCGCCCGTATTTGGTGTAGGAACAGGTGGCTTCCCGGCAACATATCTGAAAACAATCAAGCAATATCCGGAATTTGTTCACCGGGGTGGAAAAAACTTCCATCATCCACACAACATATATTTGCAAAGCCTTGTACGCTGGAGCGCTTTTGGCCTCATTATCATCGTCATGCTACTGGCCACCTGGCTGAGAACCGGCTGGAAGTTGTGGGCAAAAGAACCTGAAGCAAGCCTGGTTCTACTGTCTGGTATCGCCGTGCTAGTTCACGGTTTCTCTGCGGCCAGTCTGGAAGAGCACTTTCCCGCCGTCATGGCCATTATCATGCTTGGAATAGGTCTTGGTGACGGCCTGCCCACCCGGAAATCATTATCTGGCTAACATAAAATAGTTCTTCACTGCCTGCCCCCACCCTTGGATATAATTACTCGTATCCATAAGAATGGATGGTAAACAGTCCTTTTCTGCTTTAAAAAGAAGCCACCCGCCAACACTGGCGAACAACGCTTCTTCCACCCACATGCTCCACCACGGCCAAGCCCCTGATAAAGCATTTCTATAACAGATTAATTGTGCATTAAACATCGCTAAAATCAGAATGATCCCCCACAGATAGACCGCAACTTTTCCGGATCGTTTCTGGCTGATTGACAGAGGTACAATAAACAGTGCAAAAACAAGTACCGTCATTGACAGTGTTAAGCGCCGATTCCACTCAACTACAGCCTTGTGATTATCTGACTCACCCATTTTTTGCCACAACTCTACAGTCCGCATCAGCTCCACATAGTCACTTGAACCAAGAATCCGCGACTGCCCTATCGCTTTTAGCGCTAAGGTTATATTATACTCTTTAAACTCCAGAATACGTTGCCTCTCTCCCTCTCCTTCAAACCGGTTCCCATCAATTAATAGCACCTGCCATCTATTTGCGTATTTTTTTATCCTCGCCTTTTGAGTAATATAATAGACTGTACTTCCTGGCCGGTTATCTTCCAGCAACACTCCATGCATCCAGCCATCAGCGTCTTCCCCCTGGAAATAGAGTGTGAAATTTTCATCCAGTTTATTGAAACGACCAGGAGAAAATTTTGGTGTACCCTTCACCTCATAAATATGCAATAACAAATTATTAAACTGTAGTTGCCCCTGTGGCAGAAGTTCCATGGCCAGATAGCTCAGCAGCAGCCATAACAAAACACCTACAGCAAACAGAGCCTGAAATGCTCGCAAATACGAAATACCAGAGGCTCTTACTGCATCCAACTCTGAACTCTGCTGAAGGCCACCAATAACATTTTGTGCTGAAAGAAGAAAAGCCATCGGTACCGTTAAAAGAAGAAAATAGGGCGAAACAGCGATCAAAAGATCTAACAAAATTCCCAATACTGAACCACTATCAACAACAATATCCAATAGCTTCAAGGCTCTCCCGATAAGTAAAACACTCATCACAATCAGGAGGCCTCCAAGGAAAGGAAAAAACCAGAGTTTTAAAATATACCTGTTGAGAGTCATCGTCCCTAACCTAGCATACTGCTTTATTAGATAAATAGCCCCTCACTATTGGTCGCCGGAGCAATATGAAGTACAATCTTCGGACAAACCCTAAAAGTTACATGAGATCGCAATCCATGCTCCGCCTTTCAGGCTTATTTATGGATTGGAAAATACTGATGGGGACCTCGATCAACCGTCATTTCGAGGCTTCCATTTTGTTGGTGGTGA
>CAZLJF010000030.1:0-22529 GCA_964559845.1 uncultured Zetaproteobacteria bacterium
TGATGGCGTCAGAGGTTCGGCGGTAATAGCTACCAGACCAGCCAGCGCACCATTCAGGGCCATGGTCAGATCTCCCTTGCCGAACCAGAGACGAGCAATCAGCAGTGCCGCGATACAACCACCAGCCGCTGCCATGTTGGTATTCACAAATACCATCGCGGTTGCATTGGCTTCAGCAATATTGGAAATCTTCAACTCCGAGCCACCGTTGAAGCCAAACCAACCCAGCCACAGGATAAAAGTGCCAAGTGTTGCCATTGGCAGGTTAGCACCTGGAATTGCATTGACCGAACCATCCTTGCCATATTTTCCTTTACGAGCACCCAGCAGCAATACACCTGCAAGCGCTGCAGCAGCACCGGTCAAGTGCACAACACCGGAACCTGCGAAGTCGAGGAAGCCGGCCTGATCAAGAAAGCCACCACCCCATTTCCACATGCCCTCTACCGGGTAAATAAAACCGGTCAGCACGATTGCAAACGCAAAGAATACCCACAGCCTCATACGTTCAGCCACGGCGCCGGAAACGATCGACATCGCGGTTGCCACGAATACAACCTGGAAGAAGAAATCCGACAGCTTGGAGTAGTACGGCGCATTTTCACCACCGGCCAACACAGCCGCTGCTTCGTTATCAACACCCAGACCGAAACTGATGCCCGGAATAAGTGAAGAGACCGAATCTCCATACATTATGTTGTAACCGACCAGCATGTACATCACACATGCAATCGAATAGAGCACGATATTCTTGGTCAAAATCTCGACCGTGTTTTTGGAGCGGACAAGACCTGCTTCCAGCATTGAGAAGCCGGCAGCCATCCACATCACGAAAGCACCCATCACCAGAAAGTAAAAGGTGTCGAGTGCGTATTTGGTTTGCAGGATATCCCCTGATAACTGTTCCATTGCTGTATCCTCCTTCAGCTCAACGCATCGGCATCGGTTTCACCGGTGCGGATACGAATAATTTTCTCAACGTTGCTGACAAATATTTTGCCGTCGCCGACTTTACCTGAACGCGCTGCCTCAACAATCGTGTTTACCACTTCATCAACCCGATCAGCAGGAACGACCGTGGAGATTTCCGTCTTTGGTACAAAATCCACATTGTATTCCGCCCCGCGATAAAGCTCGGTGTGTCCTTTCTGGCGGCCATGGCCACGCACTTCAGTGACTGTCAGGCCGGTAACGCCGGCTTCAACCAGGGCATCTTTTACTTCATCAAGCTTGAAAGGCTTGATAATGGCTCTAATCATTTTCATGTGATTCTCCTTTAGTTATTGATTTTTTCGTAAACTTGAAGGTCAGGGGGATCAAAAAGCGATATTCACTGCTGCAACGAATTCGTTCTTCACCACTTCGCCGTAGATGTGCCGCTCGCCATCCGCCGATTTTCCGATGATCGGAATCGTCACACTCAGCGATGGAGTAATGATCACATCAGCCACCGGGATGTCCTTGCTGAGAGTTAACGCGACCAGGTTGAAGCCGTTCTTATAATTATCTGCACTAAAGGCACGCGTATTCTTGTTCTTCCAGTTGACGTATGAGACAGTGCCCGACAGATCAACACCATCCACGCTCGTGGACAGGCCGATATCCACCCAGATATCGCCTGTCTTGTAATAACCGCTTGAAACCCCCTTGGCTGAGTAATAGACGGACAGCGATGGGCTAATCAGGGCGTCGTAAGACATGCCGGCATAAACCTCGACAAAGTTGGAAGCTCCATCATACAGGTAAGTGTAGTAGATGCCGCCCATTGAATAGCCGATATCGCCAGTGCTGCCAGAGTAGTCGAGAGTCCAATCGAACTCCGTGGTATCGCGTCCTGCGAACTGGGGGGCTGGCGATTCATAGTCGTTCGAGAACCATACCGAGGCCGAAAAATCACCCAGGCCAACGCCCATGTCACCCTGAACCGCTGGCTTGCCTTTCGTGTACATCACGCCGCGCCAGACATACTTGCTGAATACGCCGATATCCCCGGTCACTTCCAGGCCGAACGGCTGGTGCTTATCAGCATGCTCATATTTCTCTTCGGCCAAAGCCGAAGTAGTTAGAAATGCTACGCCTAATGCTCCTGTTACAAGCAAAGTAAAAATTTTCTTCATTTTCATTAAATAACTCCTTGGTATAGTCATGCAGTCAGAAACTGCTTACCCATAAAGAGCAACCCATGTACCAAACATGATAAATTATGAAAAGAGAATATTATCAATGAGTTAAATAAATAACCTCAGCTTTGCCATGCGCCTGTATGATTACATTTTATGCACACATGATTAAACTTTATGCGTAACGGGATGATAGCCAACACGTATAACAAGCAGCCTTCTGCGTGATTTCATGCGGCATCCAAGTTAGGCTTTCGCCACTTTATTTCAGAAAGGTTTTTTATATGCACACAGATTTCACATTCGCCCCATGGGGCATGGCATTTGCCGCATTGATGTATGTCATTGGTAACGGCGTCTGGACCAACTACATGGCACGGCAAAGGCCCTGGCTGGGCTGGCTGATGTGGTGTGTCTCTGTCGCCCTGATTATTTTTGTTGGCGCAATAATTGAATTGCGTCTGGCTGGTGGTTCCGGCGTGTGGATCAGGCTGACATCAGTCAATATCGAGAATCACTGGATTGTGGCAACATTGTATGCCCTGCTGTCGATTCCCGGCGCAGCCAGCGTATTGTTCCGGCAAAGTGTAGGCTGGACTCGACTGGGCGTGCTCGCAACAGCACTGATTGTATTTATTCCACTGGGTGCGCAACTTCATGATTCGGAAAACAGCCGCTTGATTCTCAGCCTGGGGTTGACCCTGGCCGTCTGCGGTCTTTTGTGGATATGGTCCATACTGCTGGACTGTGAACCCGCACATCAGCGGAAAACAGTGCCGCTGGAAGAAATGTCACAATGAAACACTCAGGAGCCCGTGCCGGTACACTGATTGAGGCGCTGCCCTATCTGCAGCGGTTTGCAGACCAGACCATTGTGATCAAATATGGCGGTCATGCGATGGTTGAGGAGGAACTCAAGCAGAGTTTTGCTACCGATATTACTCTGCTGAAACAGGTGGGTATCAATCCGGTGGTGATTCATGGTGGAGGCCCGCAGATCGGCAAGGTGCTGGAGCAGGTCGGCAAAGAGGCGGAGTTTGTCCACGGCATGCGGGTTACCGATACGGAGACGATGGATATTGTCGAGATGGTTCTGGCTGGCAAGGTGAATAAAGAGATCGTTGCCAATATCAACTCGGCAGGTGGCAAGGCGGTTGGTCTGTCCGGCAAAGACGGTGGTTTGATCTGCGCCGACAAGCTGACGGTGAAGCGGAATGCGCCGGAGTTGGATGTGCCGGAAATTATTGATATTGGGCATGTCGGCCAGGTTCGGAAGATCAATACGCGGATTTTAAATGTGCTTGAGGGCGACAGGTTTGTGCCCGTGATTGCACCTGTAGGATATAATAAAGCTGAAAAACAGAGCTATAACATCAATGCAGATTTGGTGGCAGGCGCAGTTGCAAAGGCAGTGGGTGCTGCAAAACTTGTACTGTTGACCGATGTGCCGGGTGTACTTGGTGCGAATCAGGAACTTCGTTCCGGCCTTACAGCAGAAGAGGCGCGGCAATGGATCAAGGATGAGATCATAACAGGTGGTATGATTCCAAAAGTAAATTGTTGTCTCGATGCTGTTGAGCATGGTGTTGGCAGGGCGCATATTATTGATGGGAGAGTGCCGCATGCTCTGTTACTGGAAATCTTTACCGATGAAGGTGTAGGGACCGTTTTTACGTCTTCTTAATTAGTAATTGCTAATATAATAATTGCTGTTATAGTTCGCTCATGCAACAGATACCCGAAGCAAACATAAAAGATGCCGCACAGGGGCTTAGGGCAATTGCCCATGAGCTGCGCTTGTCTGTCTTATGCCACCTTTTGAGCGGGCCGATGTGTGTGCATGAACTGATGGAGGTGACAGGGGCCTCACAATCAAATCTTTCGCAACATCTTTCCAAGATGCGCATGATTGGGATTATTACCAATGAAAAACGCGGGCAACAGGTGTATTATCGTATTACCGAGCCTGAGTTCCTGAACCTGGTGGATGTGCTTAAACGCATCTACTGCCCGGAGGCTTGTCGACCGGTTTCAGAGGGGGGATGAGTTATGTCTTTTTTATCCGGCAGGCGGCCTTATTTATTAGAAATTTATTATATATTAACATTTTTTATTTATCTCTTTGTGCCGAGCGTAAGTATTGCTGCAGGCGTCAGTTCGCTTAAAGAGAGCGTTTCTTTTGCCATTGAACACAACCGTATGCTGGCGATTGCAGCGAGTCATGTGGATAAGGCTGAGGCCGAGGTCGATATGGCAACAGGTCAAATGTTACCGCGTGTGGATGTTTCTACCGGGCTATCCCGTACCAATTCGCCTCTAAATTCATTTGGCGCTAAATTACAGCAGCAACGAATCACTGCGGCTGATTTTTCTCCGGCTACACTGAATAACCCCGGCTATATTAATAATTATCAATCACGCCTGGTATTGAACATGCCGCTGTTTGCCGGCGGTGCGATGTGGGCTGCCCGCGCCCGCGCAA
The DNA here is from genome assembly GCA_964559845.1 of uncultured Zetaproteobacteria bacterium. Classification (GTDB taxonomy): domain Bacteria; phylum Pseudomonadota; class Zetaproteobacteria; order Mariprofundales; family Mariprofundaceae; genus WSZY01. Next base: position 4,603 of record CAZLJF010000030.1, read on the forward strand.
AGCACTATGCTGAGGCCAGTGCCTTGGCATTTGAGTTTCGTAAACAGCAGCTTATTTACCAGACAATCGTGGCTTATGTGCAAACCAGACAGGCATCGGCTCAAGTAAAAGTCAGAGAAAATGCGGTAAAGGCTGCGGATAAGCACTGGCAGGATGCAAAGGCATTGAAAAAGCGTGGCATGGCCATTGATAGTGATGTGATGGATGCGTATGTGCATATGTTACGTAGTCAGGTGGCTCTGGACGAGGCACGCAGCGCACATCTCGATGCTCTTGAAGCACTAAGGCTGATTTTGGGTATGGATGGAGCCTCCGAGCTGAACGCGCTTGAAGAGCCGGCCATCCATTTCACTGCTGAACCTTTGGAAAAAATGCTGGAATATGCAAATAGTCGCCGGGCCGACTTTTTGGCCATGCAAAATGAGCTGGAAGCTGCCAAGTCCGCACGTACACAGTCACAGGCAAGTTATCTTCCTCAAGTGAACCTGATAGCCGCTCAAGAATGGAACAGTGAGACGTTTGGACTGAAGAATCGTAATGCCATGGTGGGTGTTACTGTGGATGTAAATTTGTTTGCCGGTGGCGCAGACCGGGCTCGTGTACGGGCTGCGGAATCAGAACGCGTGGCGTTGGAGTTTCAAATTGGAGACAGACGCCAACAGATCGGCAACGAAATCAGGCAAGCCTTCCGCACTCTTCGTACTGCTGAAACACGCTTCCGGAGTGAGGCGGAAGCATTGAAGCAGACAGTCGAGTCACTGCGAATTAAGTCTCTCCGGCATGCGCAAGGGCTGGAGAAAACATCTGACTTGCTGGATGCTCAAGTGAGGGCCGACTCCTCCGAAGTCGCATATATTCGTGCAAAATATGATTTGATGATCGCCAAAGCAGCTCTGCTTCTGGCTGCCGGCACACTGGATGAGGAGGTGGTTCAATGAACCCGATGATGAATACAATCATAAGTTTAACCGTTAAACGGGTAGGTGTGTTGACACTGTTGCTGGCCACACTGAATTTGATGGCGTGTTCCGAAGATATGGAATCATCTTCAGAAGCAGAGATAACTTCGGTTGCCACGTTGCTCAGTATATCTCCTGCCGAAATACCTGCACACTATATAACCAGCGGTACGGTAACTTCGGATCATCGTGTCTCAATCAGTTCGCGTATATCAGGATATATTCATGAGATGCGTGTTCGCGAAGGTGATCAGGTCAAGGCAGGCCAGGTGCTGCTCAGGATCGATCCGGTAGATGCAAAACAGGCATTGATTCAGGCAAAGGCTGATCTGGCAGATGCCGAGGCTGATCTGCAACGTTACGATGAACTTCTTAAGGCTGGGGCAGTGACCAGTCAGCAGGCCGCCAAGGTGAGGTTACGCTATAAGGTGGCAAAGTCACAGGTTGAACAGGCCCGCAATCAGTTGAGCTATGCTGAGGTGCGTTCACCCGTTGCCGGCGTGGTGGTTGAAAAACGTCTGAGCCAGGGCGATCTTGCTGCACCGGGTGTGCCCATTTTAACGATCGAGGATCCGACAAGCCTGTTGGTCGAGACCCATGTGTCTGAACGTTTTGTGAGTGGTATCCATGAAGGGGACGGGGTTGATATTGAAATCCCATCGATGAAACAGACATATCCGGGTACGGTGAGGCAGGTGGTTCAGGCGGCAGACCCGGTTTCACACCAGTTTCTTGTAAAAATTGCGTTGCAAACCGCCGATGAGGTGCATCCGGGTATGTATGCACAAAGCGGGTTCCGTGTTGGAAGCCGTCTGGCATTGATGATTCCGAAGGCAGCCGTGATTTCACGCTCCGGTCTGGATGCTGTCTATGTGCTGAATCAGGAGTCTGTTGCCCAGTATCGCCTGGTTCGTCTTGGCAGGTCACAGGGTGATGCTGTTGAGGTGCTCGCCGGTTTGCATGCCGGTGATGTGATTGCCTGGAATGGTAAACCAACGTTGAAAAGTGGCTTGAAAGTCAAAGCTGCCGGTGATGGGCAATAGATATGCAGGGGAATTCACCTAAAGAGAACTCATCCGCAGATCAAACGCAGTTGAATACCACTAACCTGAATATTGCAGGCAAACTGGGTCAGTTGGCGATGCGAACAAACCTGACGCCGATTATCAGTATTTTAATTTTTCTCGTGGGTTTGCTGGCTTTATCAATTACGCCTCGTGAGGAAAACCCGCAGATTGATGTGCCTGCAGCCAATGTGATTGTGCAGATGCGAGGCGCAAGCCCGGAAGAGGTGCAGAACCTGATTGTTCGGCCACTGGAAATGGTTTTGCGTGAAATGACAGGTGTGGACCACACCTTTGGTACAGCCATGGATTCCATGGGTGTGGTGACGGTTATGTTCGAGGTGGGCGAAGATAAGGAAGCCAGTCTGGTTAAGCTTTATGACCGGGTGATGCATAATCTTGATCGTATTCCCTCCGGTGCATCACAGCCTCTGGTTAAGCCGATGGATGTTGATGACGTTCCGGTTTCGGTGATTACATTGTCGTCACCGGAGATGGATGGGCTATCGCTCAAACGTTTGGCCGAGCGTGTACGTGAACAGTTGGCTCCACTTGAAGGGGTGTCCGTGGCTGACATCATTGGCGGCCGGGATCATGAAATCCGTATCCAGATTGATGCTGCCAGAATGGCTGCTTACGGGATTACACTGGATCAGTTACATCAGGTGCTGGTTGGCGCCAATGCGGGCGGGCCTGTGGGAACGCTGGTGGGGAATAATCAGGTCACAAAAGTCTGGCTGGACGGCTATCTGAAAAATGCTCAGGAAGTGGGTACCCTGATTGTAGGTCAATGGCAGCATAAAGCGATTTATCTACGTGATATTGCAACCATTGTTGATGGTCCGGCAGAGGTGGAGCAACTGCACCGTATTGGTTTTGGTCCTGCGGCAGAGCATGTTTCTGCCGGGCAAGATCCTGAAACGCCTGCTGTCTCGATTGCTTTGGCGAAGAAGCGTGGTACCAATGCCGTATTTGTAACTCAGGGTATTGAGGAAAAACTAAACGAACTGAAGGGGGACTTCATTCCGGACAATGTGCGGGTAGATATCACTCGCGATTCCGGTGAAAGAGCCAATGCTGCGGTAAACCTGCTGGTAGAGCATCTGGGGATCGCCATTGCGACAGTGATTCTGATTCTGTTGCTGTTTCTGGGATGGCGTGAAGCCTCGATTGTTACGATGAATATTCCGTTGATTCTATTCGTTGTGCTTGCCATTGGCCTGCTTGCAGACCAGACAATTAATCGTATTACCCTGTTTTCACTAATTCTTGCACTGGGACTGCTGGTGGATGATGCCATTGTGGTGATTGAAAACATTCATCGGCACCTGCATAAGGGTGTGCAGAGGATGTCTGATAAGGCGCAGTTAATTATCCAGGCCACTAACGAGACCGGAAAGCCAACGATCGTGGCAACGATTGCTGTGATTCTGGCCTTTATACCGATGGCATTTGTGACGGGTATGATGGGTCCGTATATGGCTCCGATTCCATTTAATACGCCGCTGGCTATGGCAGCATCGTTGATTATTGCCTATGCCTTCACCCCATGGATCGCTCAACGTTGGTTGCCATGCAAGATGCCCTCTCCAACACTTGAGGAAAAAGATAGCGATCCAACAGACTGGGTTCATAAAACCTATCTGCGCCTGGCCAGGCCGTTAATTGAAAACTCAGCAAAACGGCGTGTTTTCTGGCTGGTTATTGCCGGGCTGTTTGTTGCTGCAATGCTACAGCCCGGTTGGCAGTTTTTGCGTCCGTCCGGAATTAACGGACCGCTAACGCCGGGTACGGTTGAGTTAAAAATGCTGCCTAAGGGTAATCAGAATACATTTAATATTACGATTGATTTACCTGAAGGATCAACTCTTGAGGATACAGACCGGGTTGCGCGTGATATTGGGGATCTGCTGCGTCAGCATGAAATGGTTAAAGATTATGAAACATTTGTTGGCCGTGGTGGCCCTATTGATTTCAACGGCATGCTGCGCGGTGCCGCGCTATTCCGTGAGGCGCCGCATTTGGGTGAAATTCGTGTTAATCTGCTGGATAAACATGAACGCTCTGTACGCTCAGCAGAGATTGTGCTGCAACTTCGGGAGATGCTGAAGCCGGTATTTGATGCCTATCCCGATGCATCGATCAAACTGGTGGAAGATCCGCCGGGGCCTCCGGTGCGTGCTACATTATTGGCCGAGATTTATGGCCCGGATTATGAAAAGCAGCGTGAGGTGGCAGCCAAAGTGCGCGGTGTATTCAGCCAAACCTATGATGTGGTTGATATCGATGACTCCGTCGGTGCGGATCAGGTACAGTTGAATATCCGTGTAGATAAGGAAAAAGCAGCGCGACTGGGTGTTGCCACGCAGCAGGTTGAAACTGCATTGCGTGACTTTTTGCAGGGGTACAACTTCGGAGCAGTGCATGTTGCCAGTGAACGCCATTCGGTACATTTGCATGTACAGCTGCCCAGGGCCTTGCGTGCACATACTGAAGATTTGGATCGTATTTATGTCAGTACGACTCATGGCCCGATTCCACTATCTGCAATTGCCACTGTTGAAGAGACTATCGCGGCCAAGCCGATTTTTAGTAAAGATGGTCACTCTGTGACCTATGTAAGCGCGGAGCCAAAGCAGGGTTCGCAGGTTTATTCTCTGTTGGATATGGATGGAAAGCTCGATGGCAGCGAACTCCTTCCAGGTGTGACATTGAAGACAGGCGGCATGCGTTTTACTGACACTACACCGGAATCCACATTCGGTTACCACATGCTATGGGATGGTGAAATGCGTTTGACGCTGGATGTGTTCCGCGATTTGGGAGCAGCATTTATCGTAGCTATAGTGTTGATTTATCTGTTGATGGTTGCTTACTACGGAGAGTTTATTTTGCCTGTATTGGTGATGGCGCCGACAGCACTGACCATGATTGGTATTTTTCCGGGGCATTGGATTACCGGCCAACCGTTCACTGCCACATCGATGATTGGCATGATTGCTTTGGCCGGCATTGTGGTGAGAAACTCAACATTACTGATCGACTTTATTCTTGATTATCGCAAACAGGGGCATGATGTGAAGGCTGCCGTGCTTGAAGCAGGAGCGGTTCGAGCTCGACCGATTCTATTGACTGCTCTGGCTGTTATTGCCGGTACATCGATTATGATTACAGACCCTGTGTTTGGTGGTTTGGGTGTGTCGATGGCTTTCGGCACGCTGGCAGCCACCATTCTGACCCTGTTTGTTACACCACTGATGTACTATCTGTGGCAGCGGAACATATCTGAAACGGATGATAACTGCCCCGTTGAATCTACAGAAAACCAGGAAAAATAAAGGAGTAGAATTATGACAATACAACGTGCTATACGTATTATCGCGGGCTCATTTATCCTGTTGAGTCTTTATCTTTCGTCCCTGTATAACGGTGTTATCTTGACCGAGCCGACCTGGTTATGGTTCACCGCATTTGTTGGTGCTAATTTGTTGCAATCAGGTTTTACCCGATGGTGTCTGATGGAGACCATTCTCTCCAAACTGGGCATGAAGCATGGTTGAGGAATATTTTTGGAAGCATTAAAATTAATATGGAGAAGAGAAAATGAGTATCGAAAATGCGATTCGACTGGCCGCCGGAACATTTATTCTGATAAGCCTGAAGCTGGCCAATCACTTTAATGAGGTAAATCTCTATGAAGGTCCGACCTGGTTATGGTTTGCCGCATTTGTTGGCCTGAATTTGCTTCAATCCTCCATTACCGGTTGGTGCCTGTTGGAAACTGTTCTGCGCAAGCTGGGCATGAAATATAATCACGAAATTATGGCAGAGCGCCGAAATGGCTGATTATACACTGATCATAGCGACTGTTATCGCATTGATTGCCCTCTATGTGACATGGCTGAAGGTGCTTGCACCCAGGCTCGCGGGGGTGCAGCAGATTTCGCTTGCCGAATACCGTGAGCGTTTCAGGAAACAGCCACATCTGTTGCTTGATGTTCGTTCCGATGCCGAGTTTGCAGCAGCACATGCACCGCGCGCCAAACACCTTTCGGTGGAAGATGTGGCCAGGAGTAGCCGGGAAGCGCTGCAGGAACTTTTCAGGGAGAGGCCGGTTGTCTGCATTTGTGCATCCGGAAGCCGCTCAACCATGGCTGCAACCGTGATTGCACGCCACGGATTTTCGCCGGTTTACACGCTTAGAGGCGGCATGGCAGCCTGGAAGTCAGCCGGCCTGACCGTGCGCAGGAGCCATGAATGAGTGCAGCATGTTTTGCAACTATGACAATCCACCAGCTTTATCCCCGCTGGCTCACCAGTCAGGAAAATAGTCGTAACCTCTGCGTTATTGATGTGCGAACACCGGAGGAGTATGCGCAGGGACACGTTCCTGGTGCGGTTCTGAAGCCTCTGGACCGGCTGCATGCAGAGAGTGTTGACCTGCCAAGACAGAAGGAACTACACCTGATTTGCCGTTCCGGTGTGCGTTCCCGGCAGGCGGCAAAGATTCTTGCAGCGCAGGGGTTTACCAGTCTTGTCAATATTGAGGGCGGAACCATGGAGTGGATCAGGGCGGGTTATCCCGTCGATCTTGCTTAAGGAGGTGCTGAATCATTGCATCCGCGCAATATTCAGCTATGCATAGCTAAAACCGAGATTTTAGCTATGCTGATAAAATCAATCACTTATGCGGTTGATTTTGACAGGCCACAGAGCGGCCTGTACGGAAGTGCGGAATAAATCGGCGCTTCTATGAGGAGGAATCATGTCTGATTATGGAATGAGTACGGTTTACAACGGCAGCGTGGACGCTGCTGAGGCTGCGGTTACGGAGGCCTTGAAAGAGGTCGGTTTTGGCATACTTACTCGCATTGATGTGGCAGATACGCTGAAAAAGAAGATCAATTATGACAAGGCGCCGTATGTAATTCTGGGGGCCTGCAACCCCGGGATCGCTTCACAGGCGCTGGAGATGGAGGAGGAGCTGGGACTTCTTCTGCCATGCAATGTGATTGTTTATGAGAATGCCTCGGGTGAGACGGTCATTTCAATGATTGAGCCTGAAGCGATGCTTTCAGTGGCTGGCCGTGATGATATGACTGTTCTGGCGAAAGATATCCGGCTTCTGTTGCAAAAGGCGCTGGCTGCCGTGAGTTGAATTGAATGTTTGTTGTTATGTGACTTTGTCACACCATATATATAAGAATATCAGTATATTTCGAAAAAATGTATTATTATCTAATAATTTGATGGTAAGAGGAGAAGAGATATGGCGCATGTCGTGATTATGGGAGCCGGTATTGGTGGTTTACCGGCAGCTTATGAGATGAAGGCGGAGCTGAACAAGATCGGCAGGGATCATGAAGTAACCGTAGTATCCAATGTGGACTACTTCCACTTCGTACCTTCCAATCCATGGGTAGCTGTCGGCTGGCGCAGCAAAGAGGATATCAGCTTTAATCCGGGTAAATATCTGGGCAGGAAGGGAATCAATTTTGTTGCCAGTGGTGTAAAGGAGCTGCATCCGAAAGAGAACAGGATGACACTGCATAACGGCCACGATTTGGAGTACGATTATCTGATTATTGCAACCGGTCCGCGGCTGGCCTTTGAACTGGTCGATGGCATGGGTCCGGATGGGCATACACACTCCATCTGCCATGTTGACCATGCGGTTGAGGCCTATGCCGCATTCGAGGAGTTCTGCAAGGACCCCGGCCCGATTGTAGTGGGAGCGGTTCAGGGCGCGAGTTGTTTTGGCCCTGCCTATGAATATGCCTTTATCCTGGACACGGAACTGCGCAGGCGCGGCATTCGCGACAAGGTACCGATGACATTTGTAACCAGCGAGCCCTATATCGGACATCTGGGACTGGGCGGTGTCGGTGATTCAAAAGGGCTGCTTGAGTCTGAAATGCGCCAGCGTCATATCAAGTGGCTGACCAATGCCAAGACCAACAAGGTTGAAGATGGCAAGATGTTTGTCGAGACCGTGGATAAAAACGGTGAAACGGATGGCCGGCATGAGATTGATTTCAAGTTCTCCATGATGCTGCCTGCATTCCGCGGCATTCCTGCCGTGGCCAATGTTGAAGAGATGTGCAATCCGATGGGCTTCGTGAAGATTAACGATTTCCAGCAGAATCCGGAATACAAAAACATCTACTCCGCCGGTGTCTGTGTTGCTATTCCACCGGTTGAGGCAACTCCTGTGCCGTGTGGGACCCCGAAAACGGGTTATCTCATTGAGTCAATGGTCACCGCTGCAGTACACAATATCTGCCATGATATTAAGGGCGAAGAGCCTGAAAAGTGTGGGACATGGAATGCGATCTGCCTGGCTGATATGGGTGATACCGGTGCCGCATTTGTGGCACTGCCTCAGATTCCACCGCGCAACGTGCAGTGGATGAAGAAGGGTAAATGGGTGCATACGGCCAAGGTGATGTTCGAGAAGTACTTCATGCGCAAGATGAGGAACGGTGTTTCCGAGCCGTTTTATGAAAAGGCATTTCTGAAGACATTGGGTATTACCCGGCTGGGTGATAACTAATGGCAAGATTAACCGTCAGTTATAAAGGTGGCACGGCATTCAATATCGAATGTCGTGGACATTCGGCTGTCACCGATCAGCCGACAAGTCACGGTGGCAAAGATTCCGGTATGACACCACCGGAATTTTTTGCCGCTTCGCTGGCTGGATGTGTTGGCTATTATCTGGCGAAATATTGCCAGCAGGCAGGGATCAGTACGGAAGGATTAAGGGTTGGCTGCGACTGGGATACAGTCGAAACACCGAAACGCATTGGTTCTATTTCAATAGATATTGTTTTGCCCGGACTGCCGGAAAAACGAAGGAAGGCCGTGGAGAAAGTGGCTTCGTCCTGCCTTATTCACGCCACACTTCACCACACACCCGATATCAATATTAATCTGAATTAGCGGCCAATATGCTGGAATATGTCTTTTTTGACCCGCGCCCTCGTGACCAGTTTATTGCAGGGGTTCATGAGCTTGGTGTTCAGACCGAGTTGAAAGAGAAGGGTGAAGAGTTGCTGGTACTGCTCTCTGATGACCTGGATCAGGTAACTGCAGATGCAATTGAGGAGTGTTTTATGGCAACGCTTTCAATGAGTGAGGCATTGATGGCAGAGGCTGAAGGAGTGGATAGTTTTGATACTACAGGTGTAGAGGTGAAGCTGAAAGATGGTACGGCAGTGATAGCATCGGTGGATGCAAAGGTGTTGGGTAAGGTGCTGTCGGTACTGAATTATGGTGAATTAAGCCACTTTGTAGATTCTATTACTTCGGCTGTTGAAAATCCTGATCAAAGAGCGCTATGCAAGCGATAAAAGGAGAGTGAAATGAGTATTATGAAACGAACTGTCATGGTTTTGAGTCTGCTGATGTTTGCAACTGCAGCATCTGCCTGTGGTATGGGTGAACGCGTTGACGGCTATGAAAATTCAGATGTAAAACATGCATATACGCACTGGAAAGCCGGAGATAAGTCACCTGTGCCGTTTCTCTTTCTCGATGTTCGTACGCCGGATGAGTATGTCGATGGACATATCAAAGGTGCAGTGTTGATTCCTGTTCAGGAACTTGAGAAACGTTTGAGTGAGGTGCCTAAAGATAAGCGTATCTACGTTTATTGCCATTCGGGCAAACGCTCTGTCAGGGCTTCAAATATCCTTGTTGGCGCCGGTTTTACCAATATCGAGAATGTTGAGGGTGGTATTGTAGCATGGAAGGAAGCGGGATACCCAGTCGTTAAATAGCCTATGGGACGGTTTAATCCTCAGGTTACCTATTATCGGAAAGACAAAATCCCCGAGGTATTTTTTTCCATATTTATAGTGGGGCTGTTTTTTCCGAGGCGTATGTTTGAAAATATGCCGAAGGCCGGAACTCTTCGGGAGAGCGCACACCTGTTAGCACTCTACCTTGCTGTACCAACGTTGATGATGACACTGACAGCCGGTACCGGCATTCCGGCCATTGCACCCGATTTTCTCTCCGGTCTTGTTGCCATTGTACTGATAATTCCGGTTTCGCTGACCATCGGGCTTGGCACATCCCTGTTGTGGGCCAAATATCTGGCCTGGGCATCCGGAGCATTTGCCCGCACGCCGTTGTCGGATGAAACTGCATTTCAGATCTGCGCCTACAGCGGAGCACCGTTTGTGATTGCCTGGGGGCCCTATCTCGGGCCTGTGATGGCGTTGTGGAATCTGCTACTGAACTGGAAAGGGCTGGTGCATCATGGAGGGCTGAAGCGCCACACGGCATTTCTGATTATTACAACAGGACTCCTAATTGTCGCGACATTTGTGTTAGCATTGGCAATTCTGATGATATATTTCATGCCTGAAAATACGGAAATGCTGATTAAGACAGTCCATACCTATCTTTCCAGCAGGGAGTTTTGATGAAACTGATAAAGCTTGTTGCGTTTATGTTCACACTATCCGTACCTGGTGTCGCTTTTGCTGCCTATGGTAATGTAACACAAAATTCCGATGTCGACCCGACGGTTGTGAAGATCAAGGAGAGTGATTTTCTGGGCAAGAAAATCAATCAGACGGTAGCCCTGATTGATCAGGATGGCAATGAGTTTACGCTTGGGGAGATGCTTGGTGAGAAACCACTGATTCTGGCGCTTTCGTACTACCGTTGTGATGGCGCCTGTTCGCTACTGAATCGGAATCTCTGGAATACGCTGCAGGAGGTTGAGCAGTGGCAGATCGGTAAGGATTTTAATGTACTGACCATCTCGTTTGATCGTCATGATACGCCGGCAACACTGGAAAAATTTATGGACAGTGCCGGTTTTAAGGATGGTCTGCCCGCTGGCTGGAAGATGACCACGATGAAAAACCCTGAAGATATCCTGCCCCTGACAGATTCGATAGGCTATAAGTTCTTCTGGTCACCACGCGATGCGATTTTTCTGCATCCGAACGTTTATATCGTGATCTCCCCGAAAGGGCGTGTCAGCCGCTATCTCTATGGCGCCAATATTTCCGGTCGTGATATGGATATTTCACTCACCAAGGCCAAGGGTGAGTCCATCTCTCCTGCCAATGTGATTAACTTTCTTGTTGGTGCCTGTTACAGCTACAACTACAAAGATGGCAAGTACAAGATCAACATTCCGCTTTTCATCGCCGCAGGTGCGCTACTGTTCGGTGTGCTGCTGATTATCGGAAGTTTTCTGCATATGAAACGCAGGATGCGCAAAGAAGCCGAAGCGAAGCAGCTTCGGCAAGTCTGAATGACGGAGTATGTTTTTGATCAATCAAAGACCGTTTGAGTGGTTCTCCGAATATAAAAAGCAGGAGCCTTGCTCCTGTGAATGTGGTCGGTTTTTTGTATGAATGCTGAAGAGGAGTGGGAAGGACGTTACCGGCGCGGAGAAACAGGCTGGGACAGAGATGGTGTCAACCCGCTTCTGCACAGTTGGCTGGTCTGCACGCTTTCTCCTGATGCCAAGGTTCTGATTCCCGGTTGCGGTTACGGTTATGAGGTGATTGAGCTGGCGCGTATGGGATTTAGCGTTACAGGCATTGATATTGCCTCCACACCGGTGACCCGGATACGCCGTGAACTGGCAGCCGAAGGTTTGCAGGCCGATATTATACAGGCTGATATGTTCACCTATCTGCCGAAGGAACCGTTTGATGCTGTCTATGAGCAGACATCGCTGTGTGCCATTGATCCGAAGCTGCGCCCGGATTATGAAAAGAAGCTTTACAGCTGGTTGAAACCGGGTGGTTTGCTTTACGCGCTTTTTATGCAGACGGGTGGGGAGAGTGGTCCGCCATTTCATTGCGATATTATGGATATGAAAGCATTGTTTGATACAGGGCGATGGCAATGGGTTCATGATGAACCTTTGCAGACATCTCACCCAAGTGGACGGTTCGAACTCGGCTTTAAACTGAAGAGGCGTTGAAACTAGCTTTGATCTATTATGCTTAGCGCATTCATTCGCCGGATGAGCTGCGGCACTACATTCATCCGGTTGTGGTCCAGATGCAGGCGCAGCCTTGGAAGGTGGGCATAACATGCATCATCCGACTTGGGCCAGTTGAACACCTGTTCAATATTCCCTTTGTGTACCACATCCGAGAATTCGGCATTCAGGCGGGCCATGGAATCTGCCGAAAGCGGATTGAGCATGCGCAATAAAATCCAGTTGTCGACATAACGAAAGCTGTGATAGTTGGTGTAAAAGTCACAAATATGGCTGACCGCGGCCTCAATACTGTCAGTATGATAGAGCAGGTGATGATCATCGGCACTGATCAGGCCGTCATTGATCAGCCTTCGAATCCAGGACTTGATAAATGGCCCCCAGTAGTCATCACCGGGTGCCTCCAGAAGCACAACGGGGATGGGCGGGTTGCGCCCTGTTTGAAGCAGGGTCAGTGTCTCAAAGGTCTCATCAAGGGTACCAAAGCCGCCCGGCGTTAATACCACGGCATCGCTCTCTTTCAGGAAGAAGAGTTTACGGGTGAAGAAATACTGGCAATAAAAGTGACGAGGCGAGCCATCAACAATCGGATTGGGGTTCTGTTCCATTGGAAGATTGATGTTGATACCGAATGAATGGTCTCGTCCGGCTCCTTCGTTGGCGGCTTCCATCATGCCATTGCCACCGCCGGTAATAATCATGAAGCCTTTATCACGAAGCATGCTGGCAAAGTTGCGTGCCTGAATATAACGGGGGTGCGTGGGAGCGGTTCGGGCCGAGCCAAAAAAGCTCACCTTCCTCCATGCATGATAGGGTTCAAAGACATCAAGACCCTTGCGAATCTCCTGTAGCACGCGGGACATCATTTTCATGTCAGCTGTTTCATGATTGCCTTCAAGCAGCAGCAGGGCCTCGGCTAAAAACGCCCGTTTGTAAGGTGTGTCATGTTTGTAGTGTTCAAGCAGGGCTTCGATATGTTTGTGAAGCACTTCAGGGAAGTTTTCCAGTGCTGGCAGCTCAGTCATGCGCTGCCTCAATCACAAGGTCAATTCGCCTGTTCATTGCTCTCCCTTTTTTGAACTGGTTGCTGGCAATCGGCCGCACTTCACCATAACCAAGCGCCTTAAGCCTGCTTCCATCCATACCTGCCGCTATCAGGAAGTCACGCACTGCTTCTGCACGTTTCAATGATATTTTCCGGTTCAGCTTCACATCACCCTGGCTATCGGTGTGTCCCTCAATACTGACACTGCGTTCACCGTAAATTTCCAGGGCCTGCTTCACTCTGCCGAGAAGGTCGTAGTAGGCTGCATCCACCTTGCTACTGCCGGGGGCGAACCGGAGACTTGAAAGGCGGATGAGCAGTGAGCCGTCCAGATTGACCAGCAACTCAACCTCCCCCTTGCGGAACAGATTGCGCACCTGTTTCTGGCGTTTGCTTTCAAATGTTTCGCGCTCCAGCTTGGCGCGGAACGCCTCCTTGAGACCACTTAACTGTTCATTCTGCCTGGCCATCAGGGAAGCACGTTGTTGCTCAATATGCTGTTTCAGCTGAGCCTTGTAATGCGCTTCAAGCCGTTTCCGTTCAGCCTTGCGTGCGGCTTTTTCACGGGCCAGATCTGCCTGCAGGCCGGCCAATGCCCGGGTCAGCGCTTCGATGCTGACATCGGCGGTCGGATCAGCGGGGTCAACCGGCATCTCCAGAGCCCTGGCAAGGGCGAGGCGGTCATTGCGTGCCTTGAGGATCATGCCTTCATGGCTGCCTTTCTCCTTGCGCCAGATTTTCACCTGTCTGGCAATCTCCAGGGCACGCTCGGCAAGCTTCAGAGCATATGCCGGATGCTCCGGGGCTATCCGGCTCAGGCCATTGACATACTGTTCGACACTCATCAGCGCCGCCTTGGCTGCCTTGTAGCTTTGTGGAGCATAGCTTTTGGCACTGGCCGCCGCCGCTTTTGAGAGCGTGACACCTGTTCGGTCAACCAGTACAGGGAGCGCAGCATCGAGCAGTTGTTGATAGAGCTGCTCTGTTTTTTCCGCAGCCTGCCTTGAGCGGTTCAGATCACCGCTTTCGAACAGCTTGACGGTTTCACCCAGTTGCTGCTCCGCAGCCTGCATCAGGCGTTTGGGATTGGGCTCTTGCAGCGGATCGACTGTTCCGATGGCGGCCAGTGTCTCCATCGAGTCCTCCTTCAGCCGCAGCAGATCGGGAAACTGCTCTCTGAAGCGTGCAGCGGTATCTTCCGCCTCCTTCAGTGTGGCAAGTGCCCTGGCAATGCCCTCGTTAACCTCATCGGCCGCCCCCTTCTCTTCAGCCAGCATGGCAGCGCCCAGGTAGGCCTGTGCCCTTGCTGCCGTAGCAGGAGCGAATGGATGGTCAGGACCGCTTATGAAGGCGTCCAGCTTCTGCTTTGCACCCTGGATACTGTTGTCAGCAGCCATTGCGATGCCTGTGAACAGCAGTAGTGCCGGTAACAGAGAGGGCAGGCGTTTACACAAAGTTCAGCATCCGTTCGAGTGAGAGTCTTGCCCAGCGGCTCTGATCCGCCGGTACACTGATTCGGTTCAGGTTTCCCTTGTCACGGATGGCCGTCAGCGAGGCGCAGAGGTGCTGCGGATCAGTTCGAAACATGGTCGAGCACATGCAGACCATCGGCGAGAGAAACCAGATCGGTTTATCAGGGTTTTTAATGCGCAGTCGATTGACCAGATTCAGTTCGGTGGCAATGGCAAATTTGCTTCCTTTATCGGCAGCTTCGACATGTTTGATAATCGCTTCGGTTGAGCCGACAAAGTCGGCGGTTTCGCATACTTCGCGTGAACACTCCGGATGCGCAAGAATCCGGATCTCCGGATGGTTCCGGCGCATGGTCTCGGCATGTTCGGGTTTAAAAAGCTGATGTACGGAGCAGAAGCCTTTCCAGAGGATCAGCCTCGCATGTTGAATTGCTTCCGGCGTATTGCCGCCTAGATGTCTGGCGGGATCCCAGATGATCATCTCATCTTCAGGAATACCCATTGCAAGGGCGGTGTTTTCGCCCAGATGCTGGTCCGGAAAGAAGAGAATCTTTTCCCGGTTGCCCCATGCCCACTTAAGCACACGTTCACAGTTGGACGATGTGCAGACAATGCCGCCATGTTCCCCACAAAATGCTTTCAGTGCTGCTGTTGAGTTGATGTAGGTGACGGGTGTGACGGACTCTTCAGGTGTAAGAATTTCGGACAGCTCCTGCCAGCAGCGCGACACCTGCTCGATATCGGCCATGTCAGCCATGGAGCAGCCGGCAGCAGGATCCGGCAGAATCACCACCTGATCATCGCCGGTGAGAATATCTGCAGTCTCAGCCATGAAATGCACGCCGCAGAAGATGATATAGGGCGCTTTGGTTTCCGAAGCCTTCTGTGCCAGTTTCAGGGAATCGCCGGTGATATCGGCAAAACCGATCACCTCTTCGCGCTGGTAGTGATGGCCAAGAATCAGTACTTGGTTACCCAGTTCCTTTTTTAGTGTTTGAATTTGTTCAACGATACGCTCCTCGGGCGTGTCGTAAAGCTGGTCCAGTAGTGTTTTCGCACTTGTGTTTGTACTCATAGGCAGAGTGTTGTGAGACATGGCTTTGATGTCAATGCCGACGATGGAATGTCGCAAGCATCTGAAGATAGGGTTACACTGCGCCCATTACTGATTTGTGAGGACTTGCAATATGCCGACATACCGTTCCCGCACCACCACAGCAGGCCGCAATATGGCCGGAGCCCGCGCACTTTGGCGCGCTACCGGCATGAAGGATGGTGATTTTGACAAGCCGATTATCGCCGTGGTCAACTCATTCACCCAGTTTGTGCCCGGTCATGTGCATCTGAAGGATATCGGCCAGCTGGTGGTGCGTGAGATCGAGGCGGCCGGAGGCGTGGCCAAGGAGTTTAATACTATTGCGGTGGATGATGGCATTGCCATGGGGCATGGTGGCATGCTCTATTCATTGCCAAGCCGTGAGATTATCGCCGACTCGGTGGAATATATGGTCAATGCCCATTGCGCCGATGCCATGGTCTGCATCTCCAATTGCGACAAAATCACGCCGGGCATGCTGATGGCGGCGCTGCGTCTGAATATCCCTGCCATATTTGTCTCCGGGGGGCCGATGGAAGCGGGTAAGGTGACCATTCACAATCGCGAAAAACATCTCGATCTGGTCGATGCCATGGTGATGGCGGCAGACCCCAATGAGTCCGATGCGGATGTGGCAGCAGTGGAGCGCTCGGCCTGTCCGACCTGCGGCTCCTGCTCCGGTATGTTTACCGCCAACTCGATGAACTGTCTGGCCGAAGCACTGGGCCTGGCGCTGCCGGGTAACGGTTCGCTACTGGCGACGCATGCGGATCGTCGTGAACTGTTTTTGAAAGCCGCCCGCCTGATTGTCGATAATACCAGAGCCTGGTATGAAAACGAGGATGCATCGGTATTGCCACGCTCGATTGCTACCTTTGAGGCCTTTGAGAATGCTATGGCGCTGGATATTGCCATGGGTGGTTCAACCAATACCGTACTGCACCTGCTGGCCTGTGCCCAGGAGGCGGGTGTCGATTTCACCATGAAAGATATTGACCGCATGAGCCGCAGGGTGCCGAATATATGCAAGGTTGCACCGGCGGTGCAGCATTATCATATGGAGGATGTGCATCGTGCCGGCGGCATCATGGGCATTCTGGCCGAGCTGAATCGCGGCGGCCTGCTGCATACGCATGTGCCGACCGTGCATGCCTCCACGATGGCCAATGCCCTTGAAGCATGGGATGTGATGAAGCCTGAGAATGAGGAGGCACACCACCTCTACCGTGCCGCACCGGGCGGTATTCCGACACAGGAGGCATTTTCACAGGCGGAACGCTGGAAATCACTGGATACCGACCGTGAAAACGGCTGTATCCGTGATGTGGAGCACGCCTACTCCGGAGAGGGTGGCCTGGCGGTGCTTTACGGCAATATTGCCGAGCGGGGCTGTATTGTGAAGACGGCGGGTGTGGATGAGTCGATTTGGACGTTTACGGGTTGCGCGCGCGTGTTCGAGTCTCAGGATGACGCGGTTGCGGCGATTTTAAATGACAAGATCAAGGCGGGTGATGTGGTTATTATCCGCTATGAAGGGCCGAAAGGGGGGCCGGGCATGCAGGAAATGCTCTACCCGACCTCCTATCTGAAATCGAAAGGGCTGGGCAAAGTCTGTGCGTTGCTCACCGATGGCCGTTTCTCCGGCGGCACTTCAGGTCTCTCCATTGGCCATGCCTCGCCAGAGGCCGCAGAGGGTGGGGCCATCGGTCTGGTGGAAGAGGGGGATATGATAGAGATTGATATTCCCAACCGATCCATCCATCTGGCGGTTTCCGATGATGTGCTGGTCACCCGCAGGGCCGTGATGAATGCCAAAGGAGATGACGCATGGAAACCGGTTAATCGTAATCGGGCCGTATCCAGGGCGCTTCAGGCCTATGCAGCGTTGACCACCAGCGCCGATAAGGGCGCTGTGCGCGATCTTGAGCAGTTGAAACAGGGTTCGGCGTAATTTGTTGCGTATGCAGATGATTTCCAATTCGCCGTATGATGATGTGGGCAATAATCAAATCCTCCCGGAGATAACACCAATAAACGCAGAAGGCATTTGCATATAACAAAACAGAACTCTTTTGAGTAGAAATGGACTACAATCAAGTTGCTTCCGCTTCAATTTTCTAATGCAGGGCAGGAACGCTACCATCTGCTTTTTTATGTACATACTTGAAATGGCTTCATCCCTTGCATATGGTATATGCGAAGGGTTGCTACCAGCATGGATTCTAACAAAGCCTTTGATAAAGTCAGTTTAATAGGCGGGCGGGCTCAAAATAGAAGTGCAACACTTTACGGAGGTAAAGTGTTGCGATGGG
>CAZLJF010000031.1:0-21320 GCA_964559845.1 uncultured Zetaproteobacteria bacterium
TTATACTTGAGAGGGAGCCTTCGGGCTCCCTCTTTTTTTGTGGATTGCAAGAAACAGGGCTTCCGGAATATATATCTGCATGAATAGGATGATTGCAGAAGTTTATCGATGCTCTAAAAGATGCAGGTGTGTCTGAAGAAAAGGAAGAGGATGCTGCCAAAGCTGTTACGCAGTATGACGGCGGGACATTCCCGGGAGAGAAGGGAACAGCAGCGGATACCGATGCATAGCCCGCATACAGCAGCCGGGTTCAGCCTGGCCGCTTTCGGCGTTCTGCTTCCCGTTCATCTGCCCGGTGCCTGAGCAGACGCCCCTTATCCGGTGCAGGGTCATGCACCTCTCCATAACTCTCTCTCCCTTCATGCTCTTGTGGAAGATATTCAGTGATCGGCAACCCCTGTTCCGTTACAAACAGCAGACAGTGGCAGTATTTGTAGATCTGCATATCATCACATGGGCATATCCATGTGCGGTGCTTCACCTCCTCGGTTTTGTCCGGATAGAAACGGCAGGGGCATAGCAGTTTGTTCAGTTCATCCATATGCCTGGCCAGACCAAGCTTCACGGCCTCGGTCACTTCGGGGTCCGGGTGGGTAAAGGTGCCCGACTTCTTCGTATATGCATCCACAAGATGCTCCACCATGGCCAGGCTCTTTTTACCGGGCATCTTCATCACAGCAGCCTACAGTTTCGCCTTTCGCAATCTGAGCGCATTGCTGATTACCGACACCGAACTGAAGCTCATCGCAGCAGCAGCAATAATCGGTGATAACAGCAGCCCGAACACCGGATAAAGAACACCGGCAGCAACCGGCACGCCGGCCGAGTTGTAAATAAAGGCAAAAAACAGGTTCTGACGAATGTTCTTCATCGTGGCACGGGACAACCTGCGGGCACGCACAATACCGGTCAGGTCGCCCTTCACCAGTGTTACACCGGCTGATTCCATTGCCACATCGGTTCCGGTTCCCATGGCAATACCGACATGCGCTGCAGCCAGTGCCGGCGCATCATTGATGCCATCACCGGCCATGGCCACGGTTTTGCCCTCATTCTGCAGCTTTTTGACCACGGCCGCCTTCTGATCCGGCAATACATCCGCCTCAAAGCGGTCGATACCCAGTTTTGCTGCTACGGCAGCCGCAGTATTGCGGTTATCACCGGTCAGCATTACCACCTCGATACCTTCCTTGTGCAATGCCCTGATCGCATCCGGCGTGGATGCCTTGACCGGATCGGAAACACCGATCAGCCCGGCAAGCTGCCCCTCCACAGCCAGATACATCACCGTTTCGCCATCGTGCTGGTGTTCTTCAACCGTGGCTTTTACATCCGCTATATCGAGACCATTGTCCTGCATCAGTCTGGCATTGCCGAGCAGCACGATCTTGCCGGCCACCGATGCGGAAACGCCCTTGCCGGTTATGGCGGTGAAATCCGCCACAGACTCAGGCTCAATATTCCGTATGCCGGCACCTGCAACAATCGCTTCGGCCAGCGGATGTTCGCTGGCACGCTCGACAGTGGCGGCAAACCGTAATACATCTTCCTCGTTCATATCGCCCAGCGGCTGCACCGTGGTCAGTGTCGGCTTGCCTTTGGTCAGGGTGCCGGTCTTATCGACAACAATCGTGTCCACCTTTTCCATGATCTCCAGTGCCTCGGCATTTTTAATCAGCACACCGGCTGTCGCTCCCCGGCCGGTGCCGACCATGATCGAGATCGGTGTGGCCAGGCCCAGCGCACAGGGGCAGGCGATAATCAATACGGCCACGGCATTGACAACGGCATGCGCCAACCGTGGCTCCGGCCCGACAGAGAACCAGACAGCAAAGGCAATCAGGGCAATACCGACAACAGCAGGTACGAAATAACCGGCCACGGTATCAGCCATCTTCTGGATCGGCGCACGCGAGCGCTGGGCCTCGGCCACCATATTGACAATCTGTGCCAACAGCGTCTCCGCACCGACTTTTTCAGCCCGCATCAGCAGGGAGCCATTGCCATTAACCGTGGCGCCGATCAATTTTTCTCCGGCAACCTTCTCCACAGGAATCGGCTCGCCCGTTACCATTGATTCATCGACATGACTTGCGCCTTCGGTGACCACGCCATCCACCGGCACCTTCTCACCCGGACGGATACGCAACAGATCACCGGGCTGCACATCCTCCAGCGGCACATCAGCTTCCGTTCCATCCTCAGCCACCCGGCGGGCCGTTTTCGGCGCCATGCCGAGCAACAACCTGATCGCTTCATTGGTGCGCGAGCGCGCCTTAAGTTCCAGCACCTGGCCAAGCAGTACCAGCGCGGTAATTACGGCGCCAGCCTCGAAATAGACATCAACGAGACCGCCTTCCATCTGCATGACCGGCGGGAAGATGCCGGGCAACAGCAGTGCCACGACGCTGTAGATCCATGCCACGCCGACACCGAGACCGATCAGCGTGAACATATTCAGATTCCAGGTTTTCAGGGATAGTGCAAAGCGTTCAAAGAACGGCCAGCCGCCCCAAAGGATGACGGGAGTCGCCAGCACAAATTCGATCCACTGCACTGCCCCCATACTCAGGCCTTCCGGCAGCCATGCAGGGGCCAGATCGGCCACCATCGCCAGCACGAAAACCGGTACGGCCAGTATCGAACTGACCTTGAAACGGCGGCTCATATCCTCCAGCTCGGGGTTATCTTCTCCGGCAGCCACGCTTCTCGATTCAAGCGCCATACCGCATTTCGGACAACTCCCCGGCCCGTCGCTGACGATATCCGGATGCATCGGACAGAAATATTCGGTTTTTTCTGCCAGTGTCGGAGCCGCCATCGGTTCCAGCGCCATGCCACATACCTTGCAGATACCCGGCCCCTTCTGCTCCTGACCCGGACACATCGGGCAGAAATACATTGCTTCAGAGTTCTCAGGCACAGCCGGCTTGGCGGCATGCGGGTGCTCGCACGCATGATCCTTGCCCTCGAAGGCCGCCGGATCGGCAGAGAACTTTTCGACACAGTGCTGTGAACAGAAGTAATAGTCATGGCCTGCATGCTGAACATGATTGGCCGAGGCACGGCTCACCTTCATGCCGCAGACCGGATCATGGGTGCAATCCCCACCCATATAGCCTTCCGGAGTTGCACCGAACTTCTCCAGACAGCGCTCACTGCAAAAACGGTAGTCCACACCCCGGAAAGAACGCGCATATTTGCTATCCTCGCCAACAGTCATGCCACAAACCGGATCGGTATCTACCTGCTGGACATATTGAGCCGGGCTATCCTCGAATTTATGCAGGCATGTTTCGCTGCAGAAACGATAGGTTTTATCTGAATGTTTGCTACGGTGAGGAGAGTCAGGTTTGACATGCATGCCGCATACCGGGTCCAGGGTAAATTGATCCGGCGTCGCTTCGAACGTTTGTCTGCAATGCTCACTGCAAAAATGCCATTCACGCCCATCATATTCAATGCGATGAGGTGAATCCTTTTTGACATTCATTCCACAAACCGGATCGATATTCATATTTTAGCTCCTTACCTTGAATGCTGCCTGTTTGTTGCTGTACCAGTGATCAGCACTACTGTCTGTATCGCAGGCGGCCAGCCCAAAGAGGATGAGTGCGACACAGTTATGCCTATACATTGCCTGCCTCGTAACCTTTGTGGCACCGGCACCAGGTGCAGTTACAACCCTCATGACCGCAACGAAAATCCTTGCGCTTGCTCGGCAGGAGTCTGTTTGCCCAGGGAAACAGCAAATGTGTATACCAGTGCTCCCGATGATGCCACATCAACCAATTCCGCGCATCACGACATTCAGACAGCCTGGTCAAAAAACGTGTATAACCCTTATTGCCCAGTCTGGAGAAGATGAACCGGTTGACGATACCTGCCCGCATCTTCGCTCCCAGTGCCTGCTGCCACATGGAATCGTAAGCCTCCGTTTCACCCGATAACCATGCCTGGGCAGCCAGATGTCCCGACACCATGGCATAACGCATGCCGAATCCCCATAATGCATCCTGAAACCCGGCCGCTTCCCCGGCATAAAGGATGTTGCCCTTGCGGGCTGTCTCAGGGTAACTGATATTGCCCAGTCCGCCGAATCGCCTGGCCTCGTCCGGCAGGGAGAAATCGAGCTTGCGTTGAAAGAAAACGGTCGTTTTTTCCAGATAGCGGCGTTCGTTATGAAAATCAGCAAACATGCAACTGGCAAGCGTGGCATGCCCTTGATTAATCAGCAGATAAGCATAGCCCTTGGGGGCCAGATCATCCGAAAGCGCTGCATAGGCGCCATCCGGCAGGTCGGTTTCAAACTGATAGCCCGTGGCAATGACATCGCCGGCCTTCGGACCTTCTGCACAGATACCGCCGTCCGGCAGGCTTTCAACACGCTCTCCGAAACGCACCTCCACACCCTGTGCCATAGCCTGTTCAAGCAGGGCGCGATCCAGCGTGTCTGAACCACTGCCGCGCCGCACCAGATAAAACAGAGGTAACTCGCTACTGAAATGGAATTCGCGCCCCTCGGGATCATAGGCAACCAGGTGATGAAACGGCGTATGCGGAAAATCGGGGCTGATGCCCATCACGGCAAACTGCTCAATCACATCGGTCGGACCACTCCAGTTTTCCTGTCCCTGAAAGTCGCCATGAAAGCGTGCTCCGATATCCTGCTTGCGCTCATATACAATCACACGCACCCCTGCACGTGCGCATACAATCGCGGCCGTGAGTCCCGCCGGGCCAGCGCCGGAGATATGCAGCACTTTTGGCTCATGGGTTTGAGTACTATTCAGCAATGGCAACCCCCTCTACCCATGGCCGGTGTTGTTTGAGGTATCGCATGCCTCAATAGTTCGGACGGGTGACTCAGCAGCACATCCAGCCAAGGTTCAAGCAATGCCTCTGCCGGTGTCTTACTTGTTGGCATTTCCATGCCCGCAATGTTTACAGTGATGAGATGAGCGGCTTGCAAACAGGTTGTAAAGTGGCGTCCAGATCAGCGCCGCATACCAGCCATATCCGTAGGCCTCAATCAAACCAATGAAAAAGCTGCTCCAGTTAATACCGGTAAACCCCGGTAGAAGCTTTTGCCATGTCGTATACATTGCATGCTCTGGAAACAGCACGTCAAATGCGACACATAACGCAAACGTAATTGCCAGAAACAGGCTGGTCGCATGGCCTACAGCAATGAGTGAAATCCTGTTAGACATTGTCATTCTCCTCCTTGCCTTTATTTCGATGTTTAATCGTTTGCTCATCAAATGCGTCCAGACATTTTCGAGAACAGAAACGATACAGGTTCCCTTCATGCATCACGCCATAGCCCTGGGCAGGTTCAACCTCTTTTCCACATACCGGATCAATAAATTTTGCACCGTCTGTGTTTCCATGATGATGACTGTCATGATGGCCATGGATCATGTGTGCGCCACACCCGTAGCGCATCATCAAATAGAAAAACAGTGCAAATAGTAAAAGTGAACCCAGGCCTTCCATGGAGAACCTCCTTTTTGAGGCAGTCCCGGAATAAACCCGGGAACTGCCTTCATATAGCGGCGATATTGATTGCCAAACAGTTGTATTGACTCCCGCTTTTCACGCCGGGCAAGCCGTAGATACATCCAGATCAGCACCGGAAACATCACCAGTGTCGGCAGTGTGGGCCACTGCATCAGGAATCCGGTCATAATGATGATAAATCCGAGGTGCTGGGGATGCCGGATACGGGAATAGATGCCGCTGCTGTCGATGCTCTTTTCACGAACAGTTTTCACGTCACTTCTGATTTGGTACGGATTCGATAAACTTTCTCAACAGGAAGAACGGCAACAATGCCATCACCGGCCTGGCCGATATGGGCTGCATCCATTATGCAGCGGGCAATTGCATCGGCTTCGGATGTTTTGCAAAAGATTTCGATACGGGCGTGGTTGCTCATCATGTCCCGCTTGTAGAAGTTATGATATTCACCGTAGCCACTGACCTCAGCGATACTGATGCCGCTTACGCCACTGCATATCAGTTCCTTTTCAATCTTCTCAAGCAGATTTGATCTTACAATAGCGGTTACCTTTCTATATTCCATTTCAATCTCCCTTCAACCTCTGGCAGGCGGTTTGTTACAACATGGCGCATCGGGTGCAGCCAGAACATCCAGTTCATTTTCTTCTGTATAATGCACCCAACCGCGTTTCAGTTGATTTGCCCAGCCTGCTCCCAGCCTTGCACCTGCCTTTTCAAGGGCCTGTTCGACCTGCATGGCCGTTGCTTCAAGCAGGTCATAAGTAACCGACACTTTTGCCCCGGATATCCGCACCTCCCGGATGCCCATCATTTCAGACAGGGCAGCTTCCAGGGCATCTGCTCCCGTTTCCGGAATGGGGCTATCAAGCACAAAAGAACGCTTTTTAATCACGCTCTTTCCTTTTCGCTTCTGTGATTTAATGCCAAGATAAAGTTTGGGTCGGGCGCTAAAGTTCTCCAGACACTGCCGTGAACAGAAATGGTAACGGATTCCAAGGTGTTCAGTTGTGATTTTGGAGCTAGGGGCATCCATGCCGCAAACGGGGCACTGTCCGGCATTCATGGTTTCTCTCCTGAGCGGTTGTTATCTATTCGCAGAGGCACTTTGCAAAACCCCTGCGGCTCTACACCAAGGGCTGCATTAAACTTGCTGGACATGTTCTGGAATGCGATCAGCCCGGTAAGTTCGATGATGGCATCATCGCTAAAGTAGTGATGCAATGCTTCGAAATGTGTTTCATCAGGCTGCTGATCTGAATAGGTCACTGCTTCGGCATAGGCCAGCGCTGCTTTCTCACAATCACTGAACCTGTCGTTCTCCCTGAACGTAGAGATCTGTTCCAGCTTCTGCTGGTCACCGCCGCGCTTAAGCACATTGGCCGAATTGATATCGACACAGAATGCGCACCAGTTGATCTGGGATATGCGGACCGTGATAAGCGAACGTAATACCGGGTCTAGGGGTGATGATCGTCGATCCAGAGCCCCGTACAACAGAGCCAGTGAGCAGAAGACCCATGGTGTTCTCCCCCACAACCTGGCGGGTTCAAGTACCTGACCATATCGACGTCTCTGGTTCCGGAAAAAGAGGCGTACATACCATGGAAAGTGATGGCCCGGAGGGGTTGTGAATGGCTTCATATCATCTCCTGCCTCTATTGTAGGATATTATGCCCTATTTTTCAGCATCATCTGTATCAAAGAGGAATTGAAACAGCCTTTTTTCATTCCATTTTATCATTTCAATAATAAGGATTCCGAGAAGAGCTGCCATAGAGCCAAGTAACAGAGCCACAGCCGGGCCAAACAGCCACATGACACTGGCTTCAGCTGCCTGCGGTCCAAGCTCAACGGTACGGAATCCCATCACTATCCATGCGGGAGGGTAGGCCAGTGCTCCGAGCCCGAATGTCCAGCCCAGCAGCTTTTTCCAGCAAGTTTTCAAAGATGTAAAAGCTGTGATCAGCAACAGGATTGCTGAGAGCACGCCGACGCCCATAAAGTGGATATGTCCACGCAACAGGCGCTGCATGGCATCTTTGGCCAGAGAACCGGAATGACTGTGCTGGCCACCTGTTGTATGGTTCATTTCATTATGATTATCAGTTGCCGTTTCTGCATGATGGTTATGCTCCATCTGCATGGAATCCATGTTTAAGTCTTTCATCAGGTGTCGCATCTGTGCCTTTTGAAGCTGCTCTTCCTGTACTTCAAAAGCACTATGGAGTTGCTCATGATGCGTTGCCATATAAGCGGCCCAAAGGGCGCCGAGGATCAGTGCTGTAACAGCCATGATTAGTCCATGGCGAACTTTTCCGATATACCGTTGAGGCTGTCCGCTCATATTTTTCTCCTTACATTTCATAACATGGGTTGTTCAGGTTCACCAGGCTCTAATAACGTGCAGCTTAAATTGTTATCTGATCAACTTATTTGATTATAACAGATAAGAAATGAAAGGGCGGCCAGGCCGCCCCTCCGGTTCTGACCTTTATAAAGCGATATCGATGGCCAATAGACCAGAATTAAAATCTGATATGGTTGCATTTGTAGCACCCGCTGCTGCACCCATTCTTTCTACGACATTCTTACTTTGTGTGAAGGAGAGAATGGCCTGAACATTTTCAGCCATCTGGTAAATGCCATACACAGTTGCATGCGTGGTTGCACTTGGTTTGAGAACCGTATTGGGTACCATTTGCAGATCAACTTTGCTGGAGTCGTATTTGGCACCAATCATCCATCCATCTGCAACAATCCACTCCCCGGAAACAGTAAAGGCTTTAACTTTCAGTTTTGTTCCGGCCGCATTTGTCTGATCACCCTGAGTGTATGCACCCCAAAGCTGGATAGGCTCGCCATAGTTAAGCGCAAAATCAATGCCATATCGTGTAACTTTGTCAAACGCCATTGGCGTAGCAGTAGTTGTTCCAACAGGTCCCATGGCCATCAGCATGGCGGCTTCGCCACCAAAGAGATCACTGGTATAATTCTTGGCCTGATACCCGTAAACGCCAACAATATAATTATCCATGATCTCCTGAGCTACACGACCATAAATTGTAGAGTTCTTCCTGCCCGTTGTTGAGTCGTTACCAGCAAGGCCATATGCCAGATTGTAGGATGTTCCAACACCTGTATCACCATTGGTGGTGCCATTAATACTAATGCCATCCATCATCATCAGCATCGTTGCACCGGCCATTTGAGCAGCATCATTCCATCCATAACCAAGCGGGCGATGGGACATCATGGTCATACCATAACCAACATTGTTCTGAACGCGTCCGAGACGGATTTTGAGCAGGTCATTCACATAGTAGATGCCCTCAAGCATGCCAATACCGCCAGCGAGACTGGCATCCAGCCACCACGAGAAGTTGTCATAAGAACCTGAAGAGATCAGACCAAATTCACCGAAACCAACTTTATAATTGTTTGATGAGGCACCATCAAGCATGCCCGGACGGTGTCCTGGCATGACGGGTTGATCTCCTGAATCAACAATCGGGCCCGCACCACTATACAAAAGCTGTGTGCGAACTGTGAAAGGGAAGTTGGCAGCAAACACTGCAGCCGGAGATTCTCCGCCTGCATCGAAGTTTTTGCCCCGATCATCCTGGCTATCAATATCATCACGCCCTGCAGCGAAACGGAACCCCCGTTCACGGAAAGCAACGCCCATTTTTGTCAGTTTTGGAAACATTGTATGGCACGAGTTGCATGCCATGCCGTACTTGCGGGCAAATACGGGGATGGCTTCAGCCTCAGTGGGAACCAGCGCAATGCTGGAGACCACAACCAGTGCAAAGGCACTGGCTATAAACATGATTTTTTTCATCTGCAATCCCTCCTGGAGATAAATTAAATTGTTATAAAACCCGCCTTATTGCGAGATCAACTCCAGGAGAGAAATAGTGGTGCCAAATCATGACCCACCATGGATACGACAGGAAAACGTACGATTATCGTTTATAAACCATATAGTTGGAAAGTTAACTGTTGTGAAATAAAGGCCTCTTTTTTTCTCATGATTGGGAATTTAGAGGGTGATTGATTCCCAAATTCTAGAACTCAAACTGACATTGGCAGTAGCCGAGGCTGAGGCGGAATGCCCTGCCGCAGTGGTGACATCCGCTGTAAAGGTGAGCGTACTCCCCGCTGGATGCGCACCGCCATCCAAATATCCGTTGGGCAAACCAAAGTCGGCAAAGGTTAAATTCGCTGTTTTGCCTGTGAACGAGGCGGATACAGGATTACCGCTCGGAAGGGTTAAGGTCACCGTACCCCCATTGGGTGCGGGATCGTTTGATGTGACGCTGATTGTGCCTGTTTCTGCTTCGCAGGCTGAAATAGAGGGTTTGCCAAGCTTCACTGACACCACAGGAGGTGTTGGAACGGTTATTAGATTATTGCAGTTGATATTGAATACCACAACTCCAGATCTCCCCGTATTGAGACCGAGCATCTGATAGTAACCGCCACCAGCATAAAAAGTGTTTGGCATTGGTGGAAATCCGGCTGCATTCAATTGATCGGCAAGAAATGCCTTTGCAAGGGGCGTAATGGCAGCCAGATTTGGACCAATAGGGCCTCCAATCCCGTTGATTCCGGTGCATGCCAACATTGTCGCACTATGAGCCATGGATGAAACCATACAGAAGAACAGAAACATTCCAATCCGGCCCAACATCCGCCAGCGACCGGCCAACAACAAGGCATCATGATCCATCATAACCTACCCTCCTCAATGGCATCATATTTGCGGGGGGGGGGAAGTCAAATATTCAGGACGGCCGCTTTCCGGTGACATGGTGTAATTGCGTTATAGTGGGGCCTGGAGTTCCAGGGACACTTGCTTAATTCCAATCAATTGAGGAGTAAGCAGCGAAAAAGGTTTCATCCGGCTACACCTATTACATGAATGGCCGGAAGAAGAGTTATGCAAGGCCTGATGGCAAGATGATTACCTACACTTACGATGCGGCCAACCTGTTGCAGTCTTTGAGTATCCCGAATGAGGGCGCGCTGATGTATAACAGTTATCAATGGACAGCTTCCGCAAAAATCACCCCTGAGACCGCCTTGCGTATCGGCAAGGTTGTCGGCAACGGCGCACGCATATGGCTGGCGATGCAGATGGAATTTGATCTCTGGCAAGCTGAACAAGCAATGAAGGATAAACTGGCGGCCCTGGCTGCCTGAACGCCCACACACCCAACTATGGTTCTGCGTAATTCATATCAATAGCGGCTGAACACTTCCGTGCTGCCGTCCTTTTTGAAGGCAATAACATTATAGCCTTTGGGAGCTATCCCTTCCGGCTGCATGCCGGGGGAATGCATCGGCATGCCGGGTGCCGTCAGGCCAGCAATGTCTGCAGGCATCTCTTTCAGCAGGCGCTTGATATCGGCTGCCGGAACATGACCCTCGATCACATAGCTGCCAATCAGGGCGGTGTGGCAGGAGGCCAGTTTATCGCTTATGCCATGGGCAGCTTTGATGCGATCCATATCATTGTGCATCTCGGTTTTAACCTTGAATCCATCGTTCTGAAGATGCGTCACCCATTCATCGCAACAGGCGCATCCGGCGGCCTTGTAAACGATTACTTCGGTTGCAGTGGCGCTGTTTTCGGTTGAGCAGCCAATACATGCCATGGCAATGATAAAGGCTGGAATAAACGATTTTTTCATGATGACGCTCCAGTTGTCTGAATAAGCCCAACTCTCTTGTTAATAGAGTATTATGCAATGGAGATGTTTCCCTAAGCCAGCCATAACACAAAAGTGTCGCCTTCAAGCTTCACTTCGGGCTGGAATCAGCCGTACAATCGAGTTTGCGGCTATAGATAGATTAAGTGGGATAGCAGTGGTTCTGGCTCCTTAAAAGCTAAAACTGCTAAAACCCTACACGGCAGCAGGTTGAAGAGTTCTTTAATCAGGAATAGAATACTCCACATTAAATGTTGAGGTGTTTATGCTCAGGCTGACGAAACTGACAGATTATGGAATCCTGCTGTTGACGCATATGGCGTCGGATGAGACGCGATTGTTTGCATCCAATGACCTCTCCAATGCCACGCATATTCCTTCGCCTACTGTGAGCAAGGTGTTGCAGACATTGTTAGGGGCGGGGCTTCTTGAGTCGATTCGCGGTGCGCGTGGCGGCTACCGCCTGGCGCGTCCTGCCAGCCAGGTTTCAGTGCGTGAAATCATCAACTGTTTTGAAGGTCATATTGCCCTGACCGAATGCAATCTCGACGGCAGTGATTGCGAGCAGTTGCCCTTTTGCGCTACACAGAACAACTGGAAAAAGATAAATGCCGCTGTCAAGGATGCGCTTCAGAACATCACCCTGAAAGATATGGCCGAGGCGGATTTTATACCTGTATTTTCATTGAAAAAGGTGATGCCGATCCATGCTGGCGGGAAAGCATCCGGTATCGGAGGTGAGGCGGTATAATGGCGACGAATCAGGAACTGAACGAACAGCTCAAGGCCCGGGAGTATGAGGCCGGTTTTGTGACCGAGATTGAATCGGATACGCTGCCGCCGGGATTGAATGAAGATGTTATTCGCCATATTTCTGCCAAGAAGGGTGAGCCTGAATGGCTGCTCAACTGGCGTCTGGAGGCGTATCGGCACTGGTTGACGATGCAGGAACCGACATGGGCCAATGTGCGCCACGGGCCGATCAATTATCAGGCCATCTCCTACTATTCAGCGCCAAAGTCCGACGATGACAAACCCAAAAGCCTCGATGAAGTGGATCCGAAGCTGCTGGAAACCTATGAAAGGTTGGGGATTCCGTTGCGTGAACAGGAGATGCTGGCTGGCGTGGCCGGTAGTAATGTTGCCGTTGATGCCGTATTTGATTCGGTATCTGTTGCCACAACCTTCAAGGAGAAGCTGAAAGATGCGGGCGTGATTTTCTGTCCGATTTCAGAAGCGGTGCGTGATTATCCGGAACTGGTGCAGCAATATCTCGGTACGGTTGTGCCGACCGGGGATAACTTCTTTGCAGCACTGAACTCGGCAGTCTTTACTGATGGCTCATTTGTGTTTATTCCAAAGGGTGTTCGCTGCCCGATGGAGCTCTCCACCTATTTCCGTATCAATGCGCTCAATACCGGCCAGTTTGAACGCACTCTGATTATTGCCGAAGAGGGGTCATACGTCAGCTATCTGGAGGGGTGTACGGCGCCAATGCGCGATGAGAACCAGTTGCATGCCGCGGTCGTGGAGCTGGTGGCGCTTGAGGATGCGCAGATCAAGTACTCAACTGTGCAGAACTGGTATCCGGGCGATGAAAACGGTGTTGGTGGCATTTATAACTTTGTCACCAAGCGTGGAGAATGCCGTGGTGACCGGGCCAAGATTTCATGGACCCAGGTTGAAACAGGTAGCGCAATTACCTGGAAATATCCAAGTTGCGTCCTTAAGGGCGACGACTCGGTGGGCGAGTTCTATTCCGTGGCGCTGACCAGCAACTACCAGCAGGCCGATACCGGCACCAAGATGATCCATCTGGGTAAAAACACCAGGAGCACGATCATTTCCAAGGGCATCTCGGCAGGCCATGGGCAGCAGTCCTATCGTGGCCTGGTTCGTATCGGCAAGAACGCAGAGGGTGCGCGTAACTATACACAGTGTGATTCACTGCTGTTGGGCAAAACATGCGGCGCGCACACCTTCCCCTATATTGAGGTCAAGAACCCGACTGCCATTGTCGAGCATGAGGCAAGCACCTCGAAGATTGGCGAGGATCAGCTCTTTTACTGCCAGCAGCGCGGCATTTCGGAGGAGGATGCCATTTCACTGATTGTGAATGGTTTCTGCAAAGAGGTGTTCAATGAATTGCCGATGGAGTTTGCGGTTGAGGCGAACAGGCTCATGGAAGTGAGTCTGGAAGGGGCAGTAGGTTAAAATGCCAATGGACCCGAAGAGGAAAAGAAAATGTTAGTGATTAAAAATTTACATGTCTCAGTGGATGGCAAGGAGATTCTGAAAGGGATCAATCTTGAAGTGAAGGCGGGTGAAGTGCATGCCATTATGGGGCCGAACGGTTCCGGCAAATCGACACTCTCCAATATCATTGCCGGTCGTGATGGCTATGAAGTGACAGAGGGCTCTGTTACTTATAAGGGTAAAGACCTGCTTGAGATGAGCCCTGAAGAGCGCGCCTGGGAGGGTGTTTTTCTTGCCTTCCAGTATCCGGTGGAGATTCCGGGGGTGAACAATACCTATCTTTTGAAGGCAGGCTTAAATGCCAAGCGTAAACATCTGGGGCTGGGTGAGCTGGATGCCATTGATTTTATGCAGATTGTGAAGGAAAAGGCGGATTTGGTGGAGCTGGATCACTCCTTTCTGAGTCGTTCGGTCAATGAAGGCTTCTCCGGTGGCGAGAAGAAACGTAATGAGATTTTTCAGATGGCGGTGCTGGAGCCTACGCTTGCGCTTCTGGATGAAACAGACTCGGGACTGGATATCGATGCGTTGCGCATTGTCGCCGGTGGTGTCAATAAGCTGCGCAGCCCTGAGCGGGCGGTAGTGCTGGTTACCCACTATCAGAGACTGCTGGATTACATCGAGCCGGATGTGGTGCATGTGCTGGCCGATGGCCGGATTCTGAAGAGTGGCGACAAAGAGCTGGCGTTGGAGCTGGAGGCGCGCGGCTATGACTGGGTGCTTAACGAGGCGGTTGCGTGAACGGTGGTATGATCGAATCTTCCCGACTGACTGCGCAGCTTAAGGAGCAGTTTTCCGCAGTTCAAAAGGAACTCCCGGGTACGCATGAATCATGGGTGCGTGTTCTGCGCAGGGGGGCTATGGACCAGGTGGTGCGCCAGGGCATGCCGACTACACGGCATGAGGCATGGAAATATACCGATGTCAGGAAATATCTGGAGAGGCTGATTGCCGGCCCGGCAGAAAGATCAAAAGAGTTGTCTGCAGAAGCGCTGAGCAAGTTCTCTTTTGGGGATCTGCATTGTCACCGGGTGGTCATTGTCGATGGGCAGGTTTCACAGGCGCTGTCCACGCTGAACAATATCCCGGCAGGCGTGCGTATTGAAAGCATGGCGGAGATGCTTGCCAGAGAGCCGGACGCAATCGAGCCCTACCTGCATGATCAGCACCTTTCCGGCACGTTTGCCGCACTGAACAGCGCCATGATGAGTGACGGCGTCTATCTGGATATTCCGGATGGGGTGGTGGTTGAAGAGCCCCTGCATCTGCTGTTTTTGTCAGCTTCGGGAGATGAGGCCCCGCACTATATCAGGAATCTTGTCATTGCTGGTGAACAGAGTCAGGCAACTGTTATTGAGCACTATGCCTCCGTTGGTGAATCCCGTGCCTTTATCAATGTCGGCACGGATGTGGAGTTGTATGCAGGCGCGAGACTTGAACACTACAAGTTGCAGCAGTCGGACCTGCACGAAGTCAATATCGGTTCGGTACGTGTGCATCAGCATCGGGAGAGTTATTACCACTCGCACTCCGTTGCATTTGGCGCAGCGCTTTCACGAAGGGATATCCATGTGGAGATGAATGGTGAGGGTGCGGAGTGTACCCTGGACGGACTCTATCTGGTGACCGGTCGCCAGCACGTGGATCACCATACCCGTATCGATCATCTCCGGCCCAACTGCCGTAGCCGTGAAAGCTATAAGGGCGTGATTGATGGCCGTGCCAGAGCGGTGTTCAATGGCAAGGTGGTTGTGCATAAGGGCGCCGATAAAACCGACTCGGCCCAGTCCAATGCCAATCTTCTGCTTTCAGACAGGGCAGAGGTCGATACCAAACCGGTTCTCGAGATTCATGCGGACGATGTGAAGTGTGCGCATGGTGCAACCGTGGGCCAGCTGGATATGAACCAGCTCTTTTATTTGCGTTCGCGTGGTTTAAGTGATGAGGAGGCACGCAATGTACTGATGTTTGCCTTTGCCGACGAGGTGCTGGCCGCGATCAGGCTGCCCGAGGTGCGGAAATATCTGGAGCGTATCGCATTTGAGAAGCTGCCGCATGGTGTCGGGTTGGATGGACTGCTGGATTAAAGAAATGAACCGAGAAAACACAGGGAGACAAAGCGTGTTTTTTCTTCTCTGTGCCTTTGTGCGTTAAGGACTTTTACATGAATATTGAGCAAGTACGCAGTGATTTTCCTGTTTTGCACCAGCAGGTGTACGGCAAGCCGCTGGTCTATCTGGATAATGCTGCAACAACCCAAAAACCACAATGTGTGATTGATGCTGTCCGCCATTACTACGAACAGGATAATGCCAATATCCATCGTGGAGTGCATGCGCTTGGCGAGCGGGCAACGGTTGCCTATGAGGGTGTACGCGAAACGGTTCGTGCATTCTTTAATGCAAAATCCAGCAAAGAGGTGATTTTCACACGCGGCACAACCGAGAGCATCAATCTGGTCGCCTCCTCATGGGGTGATGCGAATATCGGCAAGGGTGATGAAGTGCTGATTACGCATATGGAGCATCACTCCAATATTGTGCCGTGGCAGATGTTGTGCAAGCGGGTTGGGGCGACACTCAAGGTCGCGCCGATAAATGCAGCCGGGGAGGTGGAGATGGATAGCTTTGAAGCCCTGCTATCCGAACGCACCAGGCTTGTTGGTGTGGCACATATGTCCAATGCCCTGGGCAGTATCAACCCTGTCCGCACCATGATCGCAAAGGCCCATGCCGCAGGCGCAAAGGTACTGGTGGATGGTGCGCAGGCGGCAGCACATCTGGCTGTGGATGTGCAGGCCCTGGATGTGGATTTTTATGTTACCTCGGCGCACAAGATGTATGGTCCGACGGGTGTCGGTGTGTTGATTGGCAAGGAGTCGTTGCTAGATGCGATGCCGCCGTATCAGGGTGGTGGCGACATGATTCTGACAGTGAGCTTTGAGAAAACTCAGTACAACGATCTGCCGTACAAGTTTGAGGCGGGTACGCCGAACATTGCAGGCGTGGTTGGTTTTGGCCGGGCTATCGAATATATTCAGAGTATCGGTTTTGAAGCTATCAAGGCGCGTGAAAAGGGGCTGCTGGATTATGCCATCCGGCAGGCGGAGGCGTTTGCGGGCCTGCGTCAGATCGGCACGGCCGGAAACAGGGCGTGTGTGCTCTCATTTGTGCTTGATGGCGTGCATCCGCATGATCTGGGCACGATTCTGGATCGTGAGGGGGTGGCGATTCGTGCCGGTCATCATTGTGCCATGCCGGTGATGCAGTTTTACAAGGTTCCTGCCACGGCGCGTGCCTCGTTCTCTATTTACAATACAGAAGCAGAGGTCGATGCGCTGTTTGTTGCACTTGGCAAGGCACGGGATATATTCATATGAATGTGATGCTGTCAATATTCCGCACATGGATGTGTGGCGGGCGGGTATACGAGCCTGTAAGCGGAGCAAAATCACGCTTTTGCGAAATGCCTGAGGCCGAGGCAGGAGATAACAAACTATGTTTGATTTAAGTGATTTATATCAGCAGGTCATTATCGACCACACCAAAAGCCCGCGTAATTTCGGCAAGCTGGAGCCATGCAGCCACGATGCGGAAGGATATAACCCTCTCTGTGGCGACCAGTTGCA
Source organism: uncultured Zetaproteobacteria bacterium (assembly GCA_964559845.1). Taxonomy (GTDB): domain Bacteria; phylum Pseudomonadota; class Zetaproteobacteria; order Mariprofundales; family Mariprofundaceae; genus WSZY01. Next base: position 17,125 of record CAZLJF010000031.1, read on the forward strand.
CATTTATCTGCAGATCAATGACGATAACCTGATCGAGGATGTGAAGTTCGAGGGACAGGGCTGCTCGATCTCTACCGCATCCGCCTCGTTGATGACCGAAGCATTGAAGGGCAAGGGGGTTGATGAGTTCAGACAGATGTTTGACGCCTTTCAGGGTATGGCCACGGCGGATATGTCTGAGGCGCCTGATAAAGGGGTTCTGGGTAAGCTGGCCGTGCTGGCGGGGGTGAAAGAGTTTCCGTCACGGATCAAGTGCGCCACGCTCTGCTGGCATACGCTGAAAGCGGCCATTGAAGGTGGTGACAAGGTGGCAAAAACAGAATGACGTTTATTGACAGGCAAAAAAAGCACTTATCTTTTTTGCTCTGCCGGAGCAGAAGGATGAGGCCTTCAGTCTCCCGCAAATCTTCGCTTTGCCACTTATCCGTGGGTGAATGGAGGCTATGATGACCTCTGGAGAAATGGTTACAGTGAATCGTGATGTGGATGCGGTGTTGATTCCGCTGGGTACGCCCGTGATGATTCCGGAAGGTGCCCAGGTGCGTATCACACAGGAGTTGGGCGGCAGCTATACCGTTGCCGTCAATGGCAATCTGGCCCGAGTGGATGGCAAGGATGCCGATGCACTTGGCATGGCGGAGGCTGAGCCTGTCCGAAAGACGGAGGCTGCGGTTTCGGCAGGGCCTGTCAATGAGGAGGAACTCTGGAATGTGCTGAAAACCTGCTACGATCCTGAGATTCCTGTCAACATTGTGGATCTGGGCCTGGTGTACGATTGCCACGTGGTCGATACCGATGATGGCAAAAACCATGTGGATATCGTCATGACACTGACAGCTCCCGGCTGCGGCATGGGGCCGTTCATCGTTGAGGATGTGCGCCGGAAGGTGTTAAGTGTCGCCAATGTTTCGGATGTGCATGTTGATCTGGTTTTTGAGCCGCCGTGGGATCGTTCGATGATGTCCGATGAAGCCAAATTGCACTTGGGCATGTTTTAGGGGGGCTGATGGCGGAGTGGATTGATGTTTGCGCTGCAAGCAATTTGAAGCCGGGAGAGCGCAAAATTGTTTCTACGGATGTTGCTGAAATTGCCGTTTTTAATCTCGATGGTGAGCTTTATGCCATCGAAGATATCTGTACCCATGATGGTGGCGAGCTTGCCTCCGGCCGGCGTGATGGAGACCAGATCATCTGTCCGCGTCATGGCGCCCGCTTCTGTATCAGAAATGGCAAGGCACTCACGCCACCGGCTTATGAGGATGTCGAAACATTTCCCGTTCGCATTGATCAGGGGCGTATCCAAATAGATATTGACTAACTTCATTCGTTACATGAAGACACAGGCTTTTTATGTTACGATCCCGGGATGGGAATGAGAGAAGGCGGGAAATTATCCACTATAATGTATTCGCCGAGGCTTGATCAGGTTAACTTCAAACTGAATCCTGAATGGTCGCAATCAGTAATGCGCTCGATCATTGTCCTTGTTATTTTATTATATTCCCTTTTTGTAGAAAGCAGTCCTCTCTTCAGCGGTGCCGTTATTTACCTGACAATCTCTCTTCTGTTTCTTGGGTGGGTATTTATCTCTCCGGCTTCGAGTCAGTTCCGCAGAGCATTAATGGGTATAGGTGATATTTCAGTTGCGACATCCTGTCTGTACTATGCTGATGGAGAGGAGGGCGCACTGTTTGTCGGTTTGTTTCTCTGGATTGTTACGGGTCATGCATTCAGGTATGGAGTCAAATACGCATATTTAACAACAGTTTTGGCCGTTTTCGGGTTTGTTGCAGTTATTTATCTAAACCCTTTCTGGGCGGAACACTCACATGCAGCTCTTGGCAATCTGTTACTCATTGTTGTTGTGCCCATGTTTATGATTCATCTGATCAGGAAATTGCATCATGCGATTGAAATAGCTGAAGAGGCCAATAGGGCCAAGTCCCGCTTTCTTGCCAATATGAGCCATGAACTTCGTACACCGTTAAATGGAATCATCGGCATGAGTGATCTGTTGGTGAATACGGAGCTGAACAAGGAACAGAAGGAGTATGCCTCGCTGATTCAGTCATCAGGCAGAACGCTATTGGCACTGATTGAGGATATTCTCGACATCTCGAAGATTGAAGCAGGTAAACTTGTCAGCGAATCAAAGCCCTTTGATCTGCATGAGGTTATCACTTCGGTGATAAAAAGTTTTCAGACACAGGCGCAAAAGAGCGGGGTGAAGCTTTTTTCCCGTATTGATCCTGCAGTCCCGTTTCGTCTTCAGGGAGATGATCTGCATCTGCGTCAGATATTGATGAACCTGTTAAGCAATGCAGTGAAGTTCACCGATCAGGGCTCTATAGAGGTGGTGGTGGAACCGATGATGGATCATTTTGAAGAGCGGATATGGATTCGCTTCAGGGTGATTGATACCGGCATTGGCCTTTCGGAAGAGGCGCAGCATAAGATCTTCGAAAGTTTTACTCAGGCCGATGCATCGGTGACACGCAAATATGGCGGCACCGGGCTGGGAACAACCATATCCAGAGAACTGGTCACCATCATGGGAGGCGAGATTGGTGTGAATAGCAGGGAGGGAGAGGGTTCCGAATTCTGGTTTGAGCTTCCCTTTGAGCGTCAACCGGATCTCCCGAAAGAGAGTATTGCAGCTGTCTCATTCGCCGATATTCGGGTGTTGACACTTCTGGGTGAGCACCTTTTGCCTAAAGTGCAGATTCCATTGGAGCGCTGGGGACAGGAGATGGAAAGTGTTGCCAGTGTGGCACGCCTGTTTTCGAAACTTGTTGAGGCCAATGAGGCATCACGGCCATTTCATGTTGTGATTGTTGAAGGGAAGTTGCTGGGTATGACAGCACGGCAATTTGTGGAGGCGGTACGTTCAGAAGCGTGGCTTACCGATCTGGCACTGGTTCTGGTGGATTCACGCCTCGAATCTGAAGAGTTGAATGGATTGATTCAGGCCGGTTATTCATCTGTACTTTATACACCCCTCAATGAGTCACTGCTATTTAATGCGATTCATGAAGTATGTATTGGAAAACAACTATTTTCAGGTGTGGCCTCAGTAGCGGATTACCATAGGAGAAAAGATGCATCGCGCAGCTTAAATATACTTGTTGCTGAAGATAATGAAGTAAACCAGACAGTGATACGTGCGATTCTGGAACGTGCCGGTTATCAGGTTACCATTGTAGAAGACGGAGAGGAGAGTCTTGACCTGTTAACGGATCAAAACAGGCGGTTTGATGTAGCGATTCTGGACGTGAATATGCCGAACCTTTCCGGCCTGGATGTATTAAAAGCGTACCGTTTTCTGGAGGTGGATGGACGATTGCCCATCGTCATGCTCTCAGCCAACGCACTACCAGAAGCCATTGCCGAATGTCTGGATGCAGGGGCGGATGATTACCTGACAAAGCCGATTGACAATAAAAGACTTATTGAGACTCTTGATAGGCTTGCACAACCGGAAAAAGAGAAGCGTAATGGTGGCATAGTTCAGGCTTTTCCCGCCTTAAATAAAGAAGAAGCGTGGAATTGTATTAATGTGGCTCCGCTTGAAGAGTTGAAAGGATTTACATCGCGGGAGGGATTTATTGATGAGTTGGTTGCAAAATTTATCGGTTCAGGAGAAGAGCACCTGGCAGCACTGGAACAAGCCGCTTCGGATAGTGATATCAAAGCCTTTCGGGATATCGTCCACACACTTAAAGGCGGCGCAGGGACAGTTGGTGCGGTCTCCATCTATCAGATATGTGTTGAGTTGGAGCAGCAACAGCACAATCTGAGTCCGGCAGGGATGGTGAGTAATGCCGCCAGACTGTTGACTCTGTTTCAGGAAACTTGCAAAGAGTTTGAGCAGTATCTTGGACAAAATGAGAGTTAATTCGTCAGATGCCCTGTCTTCAATTATAGGGGAGGGCTATAGCCCCCCCTACACAAGTGCATAGATCAATTATTTACTAAATTTTGAATTCTGTCTTTTAACAAGCCTTTCCATCATGCGGAGGTCTTTATCCTCCAGGTTGAAAGCAGCATCGGCCCATATCTTTGCCGATTCCATCAATTCATCCAGTGTTACAGGATTGCACAGGCGTTTTGTTTTTCTAAAAGCCCTGCGACCATTTCGGGCACGATTTTCTTTCTTGATGTAGTCATATACTGCTTTTTCTCCCTCACCATCTTCG
>CAZLJF010000032.1:0-20830 GCA_964559845.1 uncultured Zetaproteobacteria bacterium
GAGAGCAGCATGATGACTCAAACAAAAACGCCTCCGATGAAACCGGGGCGATTCACGGACTTGTTAGAGAAAGAGAGTACACGCTCAATCATTTGTGAGGTGTTTTCGATCACAGCATCAATGGCATCAATATTTCGTGTCAGTATTTCATCACTGGTCTGTTTTCTGATCATGATGGATGAGGCACGCAGAATCTGCAGGGAGTTGCGGATATCATGGATAATGCCGAAGGCCAGTTGCCCGAGCATATGCATCTTTTTTGCCTGGCTTGCCGGACTGTTAACAAGCACTCCGGAATTTTCCTTGCCGATAACCAAATCTGTTTTCCTCCCAAGTTGTTAAATGTATAATCCAAGAAGCATAGACCATGCCACCTGAGTCAGCCAGGAGCACGGATATCAATTGAATGAATATCGAGTTCATAAGTGTTGTTGCAATACTGGCATGACAAGGTAACCGTTCCCCGATCACTGGCCAGTTCCTGCAACTGTTTGGCAGGTATGTTATGCAGGACTGCAGCCATGCTTTCCGGTTTACAATTGCACAGGTAAGCATACTCATCTTCACCGACAATTTTGCAGCCAAGCGAATCAAACACCTTCAACAGCATTGCGGGAGAGTCACTTTCCAGCCTTTTGTCACTGATGGTTGCCAATGCTTCAACCGCCTTAAACCAGTGTTTCTGATCAGAGCCAGGCATGGCCTCAAGCATGAGGCCCAGGTTTCCATGCAGAATCACATCGCTCTGAATTTGTGCCGATTGCGTCAAAAAGCGGAGTATATGATCCGCCATATATTCCGAGTCATGCTCAATAGTTGATATATAGGGCTGGCCAACACCCAGGTCACGGACAACCGAAGTTCGGATCGGTTTTCCCATCCATACAGAAACATCATGTTCGTGCCGGTTTCTTGCCTGTAAACCATCCTCGCCCCAGTTCAGGTAACCACGCACCATGCCGGGGCGTGCTTCTGCAAACAGACGTTTGATGGGGGCCTGAACCTGTTCCGGGTGCGCATCCAGTTGTAAAACCTGACGCATGCCGCCCTTGCTGACGCTTAGCAACAGAATGGATGCGATCAGCGATTTGCCGAGCATCTCTGCCGGTATGCCATTCAGTCCATGAATCCGGCTGGCATCGTCCACGATATTTTCAGCACGGATAATTGCGCCGCGAGTATGCGCTCCGGATAGCAAAAAACGGATCAGACGATCTTTTTTGTTAGCCACTGATGAACCTCATTTAATGAATGAAAACAGATAGATGCACCGCTATCTTCAAGTTCTTTCCTGGAAAATGAATCAATTACACCGGCACTGAACAGGCCGGCACGACTCGCTGCTTTCATATCGGCAGTGCCGTCACCAATCATGATGGACCTGGCAGGAAGAACTTGCAGCGCATCACAGGCCATCTGCAGAGGCACAGGGCTTGGCTTCTCCGGACGTCCATCCACCTTGCCGATGATTGAGTGAAAATAGTCCTGCCAGCCAAGCCGTTCAATCTGTGCCTCGGCCCGGTGTTGTCCCTTGCTTGTGACAACGGCTGTCGGGATATGCTTTTCCTGTAGCCAGGCGAGCATTGCTTCGGCTCCGCTGTTTTTCTCTACCTGTTCCAGATAAACGGCATCGTGAAGCTGAAGAAAGCGAAGCGATGCCTCTTCGCTATCCTCAGCAAACAGTGTTTTCATGCCGCAGTCGCCGCGTCCGGTATGGCGTTTAATCTCCTGAGACGTCATTGCAGGTCTGCCAAACTCCTTAAGGGTCTGGTTCAGTGCATGGATAATCGGAGGAAAGGCATCAATCAGTGTTCCATCCAGGTCAAACAGTACGCCATGGATGGTTTTAATGGACTGGCGTCGGCTCATGACTCTCTCAACGCCTCAAGCTCATCAAGGATCAGGCTGCGCAGCTGCCTGGCAACAGGACCTGGCCTGCCATCTCCGATCGCCTTGCCATCAACCTGACAGACCGGTAGCAGGGCATTGGTTGTACTACTCATCATGCATTCACTCAAACCGGCTTCATCAAGCCTCCAGGCCCGCTCCCGAACCTGAATAGACTCTCTTTTGGCAATGCGTAGCACCATATTACGCATAATGCCACCCAATATCCGCCGGTCGAGAGGATGTGTTACCACGGTTCCGTTGATAACGGCGAAAACATTGGTTGAACACCCCTCAAGAAGATAACCGCCATCATCCAGCCAGAATGCCTCATCGGCGCCTCTGGCCGTTGCTTGCTGTTTGCCCATAACGCTGGCCAGAAGGGCAATGGATTTGATGTCACAACGTCCCCAGCGAAAATCCCTGATCGTAATGGCAGATGCGCCACTGCTCAGTTTTTCATTTGATGGAGCAGGTAGCTCGCGCACGGTCATAATCAGAGATGGAGTGATCGAGTCACTGACAACATGCGAGCGGGGGGCAATACCCCGTGTGATCTGAATATAGACCATGGCATTTGTAAACGGATTTTTTTCATATAGCTGCTGAACAAGGAGTTCAAGTGTATCAAGTGGAACGGGCAGCGGAATCTGAATGGCCTGACAGGAGTGCTGTAGCCGTTTCAGGTGCAGCCTGATATCCAGAAAGTTCCCGCCAAGGCAGGCAATGACCTCATAAACACCATCGGCAAACTGGAAGCCCCGGTCTTCAATATGGATACAAGCTTCATCAAGCGGCAGGAATGTACCGTTGACATAAGCAGTAAGTTTCATGCCTGGAACTCTGTCTATAACATATCTCTGAAGTGTAAGATGTGTTGCGGACAGAACTAGTTCTGGTTCGCCATCTCTCCAGCAGCTGGCTCACGCCACCAGAGACGTAGCAAATCCCATTGTCGCCCAAACCATGAAGCCTGCGCGACACTCTGCGATGCCTCCATCGGCACGGATGTCAGCACCTGTTCAGTGTCTCCGTCACGGACAACGGCTTCAATGGTTCCAATCTTGTCGCCTTTCTGAATGGGAGCCTTCAGAGGCGAATTATAGCGCAACCTGAAAGCCATGGATCTCTCATTGCCCCTGGGAACTGTGACCCAGACGGGTGCGGAAGGTTTTAACCAGATACTCTCACTTGTACCTTCAAAGACCTCTGCCTGACGGCGGATATCACGTTCGGCAGGCCTGAGAGTGACAAAGTTACGGAAGCCATACAGCAGCAGGGTGCGTGACTGTTGCTGGCGGGCCTTGTCCGATTCTGTTCCGAATACGGCAGAAACAAGGCGGGTGTCATTTCGTTCCGCAGAGGCAACCAGGCAGTAGCCGGCCTCTTCGGTATGGCCGGTTTTAATGCCGTCAGATTCCGGCATGCTCCATAACAGGCGATTTCTGTTCCACTGTGTGTGCCCGTCAAAGGTGTAACTCTTCTCACTGACCAGTTTATATTGTTCGGGAAAATCACGCCAGAGTGCTGCCCCCAATCTGGCCATATCCAAGGCTGAACTGTAGTGCCCTTCGGCCGGAAAGCCGGTTGCATTGACAAAGTGGGTGTGGGTCAGGCCAAGTTTTCCGGCCATCTCATTCATACGTGCCGCAAACGCCTCTTCCGTACCGGCGATATATTCGGCAATCGCAATGCAGGCATCATTGCCTGAAAGAGTGGAGATGCCATGCAGAATCTCCCTGACGGCCGGTTTCATACGCGGCTCAAGGAACATGGTGCTACCACCAATTTTCCACGCCTTCTGGCTGACAGGAATGCGCTCGTCCAGATCAAGGCGGCCAAGTTTGATATCCTGAAATACCAGGTAGAGTGTCATCATTTTTGTCAGGCTGGCAGGCGGCAGTTCAATAGTTTCATTATGGCTGCCCAATATCTGCCCCGAACGGGCGTCAATCAGGGCCCATGATTTCGCTTCAATGGCAGGCGGTTGCGGCCAGTTAATGGCAGAAGCCGTTAACGGAATCAGCATCATGATAAAGAATACCACCTGTTGAACCTTTGTTTTCAGTGCCATTGCCAGTCCTCCTCAGGGTCAGCTGTCCATGCATGGTTTTGCGAAAAGGCCGGAACCTGAACACAAAGCCTGTGTGCATGCAACATCAGCCGCGAATATTTTTTTCCGCCATAGCGGCTGTCGCCAAGAATGGGGCATCCTAGATGCGAAAGATGGATACGCAATTGATGTGTTCTGCCGGTGTGGGGGATGAGCTGAAGCAGGGCCCTCCCATCAGCCCGCTCAATAACCTCTGCCTCTGTATTACAGGCTCTGCCGTTCACATCAACGTGGTAACGCCCCTGCCTGTCCCGGCGCTTGCCAATCGGCAGGGTGATGTGCCTTCTATCCCATTCCGGTGCGGGCGATACCACTGCGAGATAGCTCTTTCGCACATGGGTATGCCAGAGATGCTGGATCTGTTGCAACTGTTCCGGATCGGAGCAGAGCAGCATCAGGCCCGAAGTATCACGATCCAGCCGGTGTACCGGACGCAGCTTGACTGCCTGATGAGGGGCAAGCTTCAGATATCTGGCAACCTCTTCCGGCAGGGTCCCGCGGCTTCGATGCAGTGCTTCCTGGGCATATTGACCGCTTTTCTTGTGTATCAGAAAAAAGGGGGGGGCTTGCCAGATAAGCTGTTTTTCCGAAAAAGGGATCAGTGTTTCATGCTCAACTGTCACAATCCGAATCTTCTCATTGCCCCGAAGCTGATAGCCCGCTTTCCGGCAGCGTTTTTTGTTGACATAAACACCCCCTTCATCAATTGCCCGGCGAATTCGGCGTCTGGAGAAGGTAAGGTGTTCAGCCAGGAACTGATCCAGACGTGCGATTGCAGGCTGATTCGGGACAGTCAGGGTGAAGTCTTGAAAATCAGGCATGATCAGTTCCCGGCAAGGATAGCGAGCACCTCTTCATGGCTTTCACAGTTATTGAGCAGGCTGAATGTATGATCAACAGACATCACCAGTGAGGCCTGCATTTGTGCAACCATTTCCGACCACATGTCACCATAAAGGATCAACGGTCTTGGCTCCAGAACATTGATTGCCAGCAGATCCCATGTCATCGCCAGCTCTGCCAGGGTTCCCAGCCCTCCGGGGAGGACAAGATAAGCATCGGCATCTTCGATCAGAACCTGCATGCGTTCAAAGAAATCCTTTGCCCGAACCTCTTCACTGAGCGTGTTGTCCGGCGGGGTGGGGAAGCGTTCCAGCGTAATGCCACGAATATGACCACCCCCCTGACGTATGCCTTGTGAGAAGGCGGCCATCATGCCCTGATGGCCGCCGGTCATGCCATCCCATCCCTGCCGGGCCAGTTTGCATGCAAGTTCCTGCACATCTGTGAAAGACGATGCCCCGGAAGTGATGCGAGATGAACCGAAAGCGGTAATGCGTTTGCGCCGCATGGCTATTCGATCACGACAATGGCGTTGTCATGGCCCTGCTTTTGCAGTGTTAGTACGCTTTTTTCGATATTCTTTTCATTATCAAACGGGCCGATACGGACACGGTAGATTTCAGCATAACCTCCGTTTCTTGCATAAATACGAACAGATGGGTAGGCATCTTCAAGTGCTTCTTTCAGCCGTTTGGCATTATCATGCGATGAGAAGGCTCCCAACTGAATATACATACTGCCGGATCTGGCCGTAGAAGCCGCAGGTTGTGCCGACCAGCGGCGAACCGTAGGGCGCGGATTGTTTCGGCTTGCGCCGGATGCTGTGGCAGCATCGAGAACTTCGACACGTACCGGCGCTGTACCGGCAGCATCATAGCCAAGTGCTTTTGCTGCCGCATAAGAGAGGTCGATCAACCGGTTTTTGACAAAGGGACCACGGTCATTGACACGAACCACAACAGAGCGGCCATTGTTGAGATTGGTTACACGTACCATCGTCGGCAAGGGCAGCGTCTTGTGTGCTGCAGACATGGCATACATGTCATAGCGTTCGCCATTGGCTGTCTTCTTGCCATGAAACTTGCTTCCATACCAGGAAGCCACACCCGTTTCACTGTACCCTGCCGCTGTTGCCAGCGGATAGTACCAGTGGCCTGCAACCTTGTAGGGCTTGCCGGTTTTGCGATAGCCACCATTGTTAACCGGAACTATGGCTTTGCGATGTGAAGGGTATGTTGAAGCTGGTGCTGCATCATACATCCTGGCAGATGGCGGATAATTTACATGCGATTTACCACAGCCTGATAGCAGCAGCACAGTTGCCATGACTGCAATCGCTTTCATGACTCCACCTCACAGAGTTGGCAACCCAGCATATGTGCCAGTTCTGTAATGGCCATGGCATAATTATAGGAGCGGTTCCAACGAGTAATCACATGAAAATTATAATGCACGAGTGCTGTCCGTTCACCCTGCGCAGTCTCCATCTGGATAAGCGCAACCCTGTCATCGTCCTGCCAACTGTCGGGAAGTTTGAGGGTGGCATGCCTTCGAAGTTCACCCAGGCTGTGCCAGCTTTTCGTTTCATCCTTCAGCATTTTCCGGAACAGTGAACGACCGGGAAGATGATCCAGCCAGCGGGCGACGGGACGTTCGGCATCCCAGCCATGCCGATGGAAATAGTTGGCGACACTGTTGATAATATCATCAGCCGATTCCCATACATTCCTGTGGCCGTCATGATCTGCATCAACAGCATAACCGCGATAGGAGGAGGGGATAAACTGAGTTGCTCCGAAGGCACCTGCATAGGAACCGTTGATGGATGCCGGATCACGCTTCTCTTCATGGCAGAGAAGCAGAAACTCACCCAGTTCATTACGGAAAAAGTCGGCGCGTCTCGGATAGCCTGTGGCCAGGGTGTAGAGGGCATCGAGAACACGGTCTTTGCCCTTGTAGTGACCAAAGCGTGTTTCCATACCAAGAATAGCGGCAATGATTTGCGGCTGAACAGCATACTCTTTTTGAGCGCGGGCAAATATCCGCCGGTGTTCCCGCAGATAGGCAGAGCCTTTCTCTGCCAACTGTTGATGGACAAACAGCGGCCTGTATTCCGCATAGCTTCTGGATTCGTAAGGTGTTTTTATGCGTTTGATTACGCTTTGATCAAATGTTGCCTGTCCGATCGCCTGTTCGATGAAATGGATATCGAGACCGGTCTCATCTCTCAATTGCCGGATGATCCTCCGGCGTACCGATATACTGTTTTTTGCCGACAGGGCCACTGCAGGAGCAAGTGATATGGCAGCCAGCGTGGCTGACCCGCAGAGCATCAGCTTCCGGCGCGTGAGATCAGGGGAGTCTGTTTCTATCTGTTCAGGCATGTCGAAAGCCTAGCGCCGGGAAGATGAAATCCATAGTGGAAAGGTTGAAAGGACGCCTGTGGAATCGGAAAAAGATCCCGTCCTAAAAAATGAACTCCCGCTTCTTCGGCATGCCCTCCATATCCTGTAGCAGCGTTTCAAAGAAAGAGGTCTGAACACAGGCCTCTCCATCATAGGCCATATGAACCAGTGAGAGAACCGGGTTTTTACCAATAAATGCGACGATCTGCCCATCTTCTTTCAGCATGCCTCGCAGATGTTCGGGAACTTTATCGATAGCGGCGGTCAGGACAATCGCATCGAATGGCCCTGAAATGCCTGCGTCTGCCAATGCCTGCGCATCCATGGCATTGACATGCAGTACGGTTGCATTGGTAATGCCGTGGGACTCCAGATTGGTGCGGGAAAGTGTGGCAAGCTCTTCATGGATTTCACAGCTCACCACTTCAGCCGATCGCATGGCAAGCATAGTGGTTAAAAAGCCTGTGCCAGTGCCAATCTCCAGTACACGCTCGTCACCATTTAGCAGCAGGCTTTGCATAATAGTGGCTTCCTGAAGCGGGCTAAGCATCTCCTGATTGCAGGGAAGGGGAACATGGCCCTCCATATAGGCAAGACTACGAACATTTTCAGGCAGATACTCTTCACGTGGAAGAGACTCGATCATATCGAGCAGTTCCGGTTCAAGCACCTTGCAACAACGAATCTGGTATTCAACCATGTTTCGACGAGCAACTTCAAAGTTCGCAGCTTCCATGAATAAAAACCCCTGTGAAAATATGATGCTAAAGCCTGCAACAGCAGCCTGCGAAAGACAAGGGAGGATAGTGTCAGAAGTTTTCTTGCTGAGGAGTTGAAGTAAGCCTGAAATCTCTCAGAACCTTGCCGCTTTCACCCAGGCTGCCGGCAGCAATCACCAGTTTGCGGTCAATATGAACCTGCAGGGCAATCGGGTTTCCACATGTCAGAAGAAGTGATGGCGAACTGTGCCTGACCGTAAGGCTCTCGCCATCCCTGAGCAGTGCCTCTTTCAGAAGCATAGGCGCTTCTCCGGCAGCACCCTCCGTTGACAGCTGTAACCAGACATCATCGCCAACAGCGGTAAGCCGGTATTGATGCCGGGGGGCAGCTTCGGGAGCCTTGATCGATATTTCAGATTGCAATTCAGTTGATGTAGTGGTTGGGGATTCAGCTGTTGTGCCATCTTCATTGGCCGTTGGCCTGCTTACATCAGGAGCAGGAGCGATTTCATTCATCTCCATCGCCGGCAGACTACGTTGTTCTGTTTTGCCATCGTCAAAACCGTCATCAAACAGATTGAACATGATAAACAGCACTACGAACGCAAGTGCAGCGACAATGACCCATGTTCTGTTTGGGGCAATGGGGGGATCCGGAAAGGTGAGTGGCTTGGTCAGTTTATACTGTCCGGTTTTCAACTGCTCTATACTTTCACTGACATCGAGGCCGAGAAAGGTTGCATACTGTCTTAGAAAACCGAGTGCATAGACTTCACCCGGCATATCATCCCAATTGCCGGATTCGAGCGCTTTCAGATAGACTGTCCTTAATTTCAGAGTCAGGGCAATCTCTTCAATGTTCATCTTCTTAGATTCGCGTGCCTGCTTCAGGCAGTGCGCCAGTTCCTGAAGAAGTTCTTCGCGAGAAGCAGCCTCCTGCGGGTTGCCGGAACATGTTTCCAGTTGATCATTCATGGACGACTCAGCCTCTCCAGTTCATCGGCGGCCCATGCCCGGTCCAGTTCCGAAACGGACCGCTCTCTGAACATTCTCAATTGAGCGCGGGCAGCCGGAAAATCCTTGCGCAGCCGTAAAACTTCAAGCAACCCTTCCATGGCCGCCCGGTTCCCCGGCTGTTCTCTGAGTATGGTTTCATAGAGAGCCTGGGCATAATTCAGCCGGCTATAGGAAACATAGGCCTGTGCCTCTTTGATACGGGAGAGTGTTTGCTTTGGGTTGAATATGCTCGCCTGCCGGTAGGCCTTGATTGCATCATCAAACTTTTTCAGCCCCAGCAGGGCATCTCCAAGATTGATATAGGCCTTAAACTGGTTTCGGTAACGCGGATCCTCAATAGCTTTTTCCAGTTGCCTTTTTGCATCCGCAAAACGATTCATCTCAAGAAGAAGGTTGCCGTAGTTGTTGTATGTGGCTGATCCCGCTCCTGAGCGAATGGCCCGTTTATAGTATGATTCCGACTTTTCAAGATTACCCCGCAGCCGCCATGCATATGCCAGTGCATCAAGCACTTCGGGCTGCTTCGGATCAATCTCTTCTGCACGCATCAACTCCGTAAACGCTTTTGGAAGCTGATTCCGGTGCAGGGCATCCAGGCCGATCTGATAATGAAGCTTGGCTCTTTTAAGCTCCTTTTCATGATCCGCCTTACTGCTCTGGCAGCCAACAAGCAGCAAAGCGCTGACCATGAGGGCAGCCAGGCCGATTGTCTTCAGGGTAACTGGCATGCTGTTCACAAAAATCTCTCCACAAGTGCATGAATGGGGCGCAGCGCTTCGTCATCCTGCGCCTTCAGGTCTGCAAACAGGCCATGATCCAGGGCAGCATGGCAATCACAGTGGCCCGAATCACCGGCCTTGCTTGCAAAAAAGATATTGAGCATCTGCTGCGCTTTCTCAATGTTGGCGTGCATTACTTCAATCACCGAACTGACAGAGACATTCTCTTCCTCTTCATGCCAGCAGTCGTAATCGGTGCTCATGGCAACGGTGGCGTAACAGATCTCCGCTTCGCGGGCCAGCTTGGCCTCCGGCATATTGGTCATGCCAATGACATCCATGCCCCAGCTTCGATAAAGCTCCGATTCGGCCCGTGTTGAGAACTGGGGCCCCTGCATCACCAGATAGCTGCCCGATTGATGGGTGGTGATGCCCGCGGCTTTACAGGCAGATGCAAGCTGTTGCCGAAGTCTGGCACAGGCAGGATCCGCCATGGAGACATGGGCAACAACGGGGCCATCGAAAAAGGTGGATGCGCGACCACTGGTGCGGTCAATAAACTGATCGACCAGGACAAAATCACCGGGAGCGATCTTTTCGCGCAGAGAGCCAACGGCCGAGATTGAGATAATACGTGCCACACCGGCAAGTTTCATGGCGTAAATGTTGGCGCGGTAATTGATTTTATGCGGAGGAATACGGTGTCCATGCCCGTGCCGCGGGAGAAACAGCACCTCCTGGTCATGGATTCGGGCAAGCAGAAGATCATCCGAAGGGGGGCCAAAAGGGGTGTCAATCTGAAGGCGATCAATCACCTCAACAGCATCAATCGCATAAAGTCCGCTGCCGCCAATAATGCCGACACGTTTCGGCATAGCTCCCTTCGACATGCTTTGAATACTCCTCCCGAACTATCACAACCCTTTTCGGGTCTGTATCTCTATTCGGCGGCTACTGTTTCCGCTTTGAGTTGCCCGCAGGCGGCCATGATATCCTGGCCTCGTGAACGCCTCACCGTGGCACGAACTCCTTTAGAAATCAACTGTTTTGCAAACTCGTTCATGTGTTGCTTTGATGAACCTGTATAAGGGTTTCCCGGATACGCATTAAAGCTGATCAGATTTACCCGTTCACGCCTGCGATTCACAAACCGGCAAAGCAATTCAACATCTTCAGGGCGATCATTGACGCCTGCAAGCATGACATATTCCAGCGTAATATGCCGCTGGGCGCTCAGTGGATAAGCGTCCAGACACCGGCGCAATGTTTCCAGCGGGTATTTACGATTGATCGGCACCAGCACGTCACGCAGTTCATTGGTGGCGGCATGCAGTGAAATGGCCAGATTGACCGCACTTGTTTCACCCAGCCTGTTGATTTGCGGCACCAGTCCGGATGTGGAGAGAGTGATCCGCCGTTGCGAGAGCATCAAGCCATCACTGGCCAGCAGCATCTTCAGGCTTTCATGCACACCGGCCTCATTAGCCATCGGTTCCCCCATACCCATATAAACCACATGGGTTACTGTCGGGTGCAGTGCTTCATTCAGGGGATCATGCAAGAGATCATGTTTAACAGCCAGAATCTGAGCCACGATTTCACCGGCTGTCAGGTTGCCATCGAACCCCTGTGTTCCTGTGTAGCAGAACGGGCAGTCCAGAACACAGCCAACCTGGGATGAGACACAAACCGTTCCACGCTTCTGATCAGGGATCAGGACCGTTTCAACCATCTTTCCCGACTGCCTGCCGGAGGTGAGCCTGAAGAGGTATTTACGGGTCCCGTCTGTTGAACACTGGCGATGCATAAGCTGCAGCGGTTCGCAAATGACTGAATCTTTAAGCTTTTCGCGTAGTGACGCCGGGATATTTCCCATCTCGTCAGGATTGAGAATGCCTTTGTTGCGCCAGCCGATGATCTGTTTGGCGCGGTAGACAGGCATCCCCCATGATTGCATCATCTCTTTTAGTCCGGATAGGGAGAGGGCGGAAAGTTGGGGGAGGTTCTGCATGGCGGGCATTGTACAGGTCATCACACATTAATGTAGTCTTGCTGCATGTTGCTTGCTTCACACACACCTGTTGCAATTTCGCGTGCCGACTTTGAACGTATGCTTGCCTTTTCAGGGTGCATATACCGGTTGAAACGGCAGCAGGGCTATCTGCAGATGCTGGAGGAGGGGCTTCCTGAAACGGCAAAGATAAGGCCTGAAGTGCCGGGCATCCTGATGGGATTTGATTTTCACCTGACCGATGATGGCCCGAAGCTGATAGAGATTAACAACAATGCCGGCGGCCTCTATATCGGTGCAGGCAATCAGTCATGGCTTCCACAGCCGGACATTGATGAACTGCCCGGGGATATCGAGACGCGTCTTCTGGGGATGTTTCCGGTCAGATGGAGAGATATCGCCATTGTTGATGAGGATATCGAGGCACAGTTCATGTATCCCGAGATGCAGGCCTATGCAGCCCTGCTTGAGCGCGATGGCAGACGGGTGTTTCTTGCCAGCCCTGAGATGCTGCAGTTGCGCGAGAATGGTCTCTATTTTAATCAACAGCGGCTTGATGCCATCTATAACAGACACACCGACTTCTATCTTGATTCAGCAGCCATGCAGCATATCAGAAGGGCATATATGGCAGGTTTTGTTCAGTTAAATCCACATCCGCGCAGTTATGCGCTGCTGGGAGACAAGGCCAGGATGGCCGACTGGTGGCATAAAGGGATGCTGGAGGCATGCCTGAATGATGCGGATATTGATCTGATCCGTTCGGTTGTACCGGAAACCCATCTGATGGACGAGTATGACCGCGAGCGGGCATGGCAGGAGCGCAAAAGGTGGGTATTCAAGCCCTCTGCCCGTCACGGCGGCAAAGGTGTATTGCTGGGCAGGTCGATGAGCCGTAAACGCTTTGAAGCACTGGAGAGTTCAGCGACCGTGATGCAGAGGTTTGTGCCTGCCAGTGTGGTGCATGTCAATGAGCGCCCTTATAAATTTGATGTCAGGCTGTTTACACAGGGTGAGAGGCTGATTGCTGTGGCAGGCCGTGTCTGGCAGGGGCAGCTTACCAATTTTCGTACAGAAGGGAGCGGCTGGATACCGCTTGAAATCACGGCATAGAATATTGGCGCATCCTTCCATTGCGGTCATTGTGCCGCTTCTGAATGAGAGAGACAGGCTGCCCGGACTACTGCAGATGCTTGCAGGACTGCATGCGGATGAGGTGGTGATCGTCGATGGCGGGTCAACTGATGGCACAGAACTCCTGCTGGCTGAAGCGGGCCTTCCGTGGTGCAGAGGCAGGCCGGGAAGGGCGGCACAGATGAACAGGGGTGCTGAACAGTGCCGGTCGGAGATTCTTCTTTTCCTGCATGCCGATACAGAGATCACATCCATTGCACTGCAACATCTGCGTGAAGTGATGAGCGACCCGGACAGGGTTGTTGGAGGGCGTTTCGATGTGCGCCTTTCCGGAAATGCGGCACTCTTTCGAATCATTGAATATTTTATCAATCTTCGCTCCCGTCTGACAAAAATCAGTACCGGTGATCAGGGCATCTTTGTGAGGCGTGATCTGTTTGAGAGAGTGGGCGGTTTTCCGGATCAACCGTTAATGGAGGATATCGAGTTCAGCAAACGCCTGAAACGGGAGGGGCGCCTTGCCTGTTTACGCGACAAGGTCACGACTTCAAGCCGCCGCTGGGAGAAGCACGGCATCATAAGAACCACAATGTTGATGTGGAAGCTGCGGTTTCTCTATTGGGTCGGGGTGACGCCGGAGCGTCTGGCACGGATGTATCAGTATGCAAGATAAGGTGAATGAAAGCATGCATGTTATCATCATGTGTAAGGCGCCGGTTCCCGGATGTGTCAAAACACGCCTGACACCTCACTACTCGAGCGCAGAGGCTGCAGCAATTCATCAGGCCATGGCGGCCACGGTCATCAGGCGTGCTGCCACGATATTTTCAAACGTATCAATTGCTTGCGATGATATGGAACATCCGTTTTTCAAGCATTTTCCTCTCAATAAAATTCCCCAGGGCGGGGGCAATCTGGGCGTGCGTTTGATACGTCTTATGAAACAGGCATTTACTGACGGGAATCAATCGGTTCTGTTTCTGGGTACGGATTCTCCACATATGTCCGCATCACGTCTCTACAAGGCTGTCGAACTGCTTTCACAATTCGATGCGGTCGTCGGCCCGGTTGAAGATGGCGGCTATGATCTGATTACCATGAAACATCCCTTCCCTGAACTGTTCAGAAAGATTCCGTGGGGTTCACAGCATGTTCTGAAGGAGACGATGCAGATAGCAGAGGCATCCGGAATCAGGATGGGATTACTGGATATGGATTTCGATCTGGACAGGGTGGAGGATCTTGAACGGGCCGCGCCTGTGTGGCGTCCATCTATCTGTCCGGCGGAAAAACAGAGGGAAAATTAAGCTTCAGGCGGGTAATATCCTGTGCCAGCTGAGCATAGGTCGCTGCACTGGTGAGTGGAAGATGCAGCGGTTTGTAGAGGAAGGGTTCGGTTTCCGGGATATGCGTGCGCCTGTCAGCGGCCCATATCTGTTGCTTGTTCTCCTCCTCACTGATCATTTCAAGAACCAGATGAGACATATGCACAAGCATAATAACTGGTTGCAGATCAGCCGGCCATGCATCAGGCATATGCCAGGCCGGATGATGATGATAATAGATGAAGTGATGAATGCTTCTTGGCAGGCGCCAGTGAAGTGCCAGCATCATGCCCGCATCAATATGTGTATAACCCAGGATATCCCATTCTGCCCTGAGCGCGGCAGTGCCGGAAGCAATCTCCTTACGCAGCTCATCCAGCTTCTTCTGCTCTTCAAGATGCAGAATGACCAGTTTGCCGATATCGTGGAGCATGCCAAACAGGCTTGCAGAACGGTGATCCAAAATATGGTTGTATTCAGCAAGAACCCGGGATACGAGAGAGATGGCCTGGCCGTGATACCAGATATATTGTACCTCGGGATCCGATTTCTTTTTGTTGCCAAAATCGGGAATCACCATCTGCAGAATGATATCGTGTGCCGTATCCATACCCAATCGTGTCAGCGCCAGGGCCACATTGGTTACAGGCTTGCTTCCCTGCATGGCATAGGCAGCCGAATTACATATTCTTAATACATGAGCGGTTAATACGGGATCCTGTTCAATCTCTTTGGCCAGGTCGGATGCTGATGCATCCGGCGTATTCAGAATGGTCTGGATACGCTCCCATATTTCAGGTAGCGGGGGAATATCGCTGATCGCAGCTCTTAACCGTTTTAATACCTCCGGCCTTATGGGTGGAGGCGAACGCAGGTCAAGCGGCGGCTCTGCAGGCGCTTCAGGGGACTCCTTAAAGGCCCAGATCAGTGTATGCGGCGCAATCTTCTCTGAAATGCTTGCTTCTGATGTGACGGTAGCGGTCGCCTTACTCTCGGCAAGCGCCTTTGATGCGTCCCCTCTGGTAAGGTATTGATGCAACTCCGAGAAGCTTGAAACCTGTCTGGCATTCGCGCACGGCTTAAGTGATAATGGCGTGGCTTCTCCCAGGGCATTAATCATCTCAAGCACTGCCTGACAGTTTTCCGGACGCTCTTCCGGATCCTTTTTCAGCAGACTCATGATAACAGCAGAAAGCTCTTCGGAAATATATTTGTTGACCGACTCCGGAGAAGGCGCCTGCTGGCGCACCTGTTTCTCCATGATTTCGAACTCTCCGCCACCATTTGAAGTGAATGGCAGTTTGCCTGTGGCCAGACGATAGAGGATGATGCCAAAGGCATAGAGATCGGTGCGGGCATCGAGTGCGTTTCCAAGAATCTGCTCGGGAGCCATATAGTAATAGCTGCCGACCGTGATGCCACTGTTGGTGATATCGTCACTGCTTTGGCGTGTTTTTGCCAGACCGAAATCCATCAGTTTGATGGTGCCGCTATTATCAAGAAACACATTGGACAGCTTCATGTCCCGGTGCGTGACTTCATGCTCATGGGCGGCTGCAAGGCCGGCCAGAACACCTCGGGAAATGGTTATGATCTCTCCGGGATCAAGGATGCCCCGATATTTTGCATACTCCTTCAGCGTACACCCTTCCACCAGCTCCATAATCAGGGCAAGTGAATTGTTGTTTTCGTAGGAGTCGAGAAGCTTGATAATATTGGCATGGGTGAGTTGGCCCTGCATGCGCGCTTCACGGCGAAACCGTTCCATCTGCTTCGGGTCATCAATCAGATGCTGATGCAACACTTTCAAGGCCACATCACGTTCCAGCTCTTCATCAAAGGCATGAAACACCATGCCCATGCCGCCCTGTCCAATCGGCGCAATCAGACGATAATGGCCCAGCTTTGCAGCGGTATCGCCCTTGGTAAGTATATCACCACAGGAGAGACAGAAGGCTTGGGTATCGGCATACCATGTGCCGCAACTTGGGCATTGCATAGGGGAGATTGTTAACCGTGATCAGGTTAAGTCAAGGAACATCTGAATAACTGCCTCCTGCAATGACTCGGAACGCAAGGCTAAAGGACGGTTTTAACTTTGCTCACAAAATCGGGTACTTGCGTACCCGGTTCTGCCAGTCTCTCCCCGGGCGGCGCGAATGCTCTGAAAAAGCAGCGTATCCTCAGGATGGTATTAATGCCGTATCATCAAGCCAGCCGTGCGAGGCATCTGTTATGGCATCGGCATAGGGGAGGTAGGGCTTGATATCCAGAACCGGTGTGCCGTCCAGCATATCATGTGTGGCAATTTTCAATGTCCGCCCCTTTACGCTGAGAAGCCTTACAGCGGACAGACCGATACTGTTTGGCCGGTGCGGCGCACGTGTTGCCAATATACCCCGCCTTGTTTTCGGACCCCTGGGGGGTATGACTGTCGGGTTCCAGCCCTGGTTCAGATGCATCCAGTAGATCACCCAGATATGGGAAAACCGTTCCAGGTCTTTGGTGGCCTGTTCAAGATTCAGACCTTCGACCAATTCGATGGTTGCCGTAACTTTTTCACCAAGAGCCGGCTGGCGGGGCGCTGCATAGCGCTCCTTGAATGGACTCTGCACCAGCCCGATCGGGTTCATTACGATCTCCCGTGAAGAGGGGTCAGCAAAGTCCAGGAAAGCGTCTGTGTAGTTTTTTGGCGGTTTCCTGCCTCTCGGCCTGTCGCTCATTCGCTGACTGTGGTCGGGAAGCTGACATTGATTTCACCATTCTTCAGTTCGACCACTGCGTCTCCGCCCTTTTGCAGTTCACCGAAAAGAATGGCATCTGCCAGAGGCTTCTTGAGCCTCTCCTGGATCAGCCTGGCCATCGGCCTTGCCCCCATCTGCAGATCGTGTCCATGCTTTGCAAGCCATGCCCTGGCATCATCACTGACATGCAGCACAACCTTTTTCTCCTGCAACTGCATCTCCAGCTCCATCAGGAACTTGTCAACGACATGCAGGATGGTATCCCTGTCAAGTGGAGCAAAGCCGATGATCGCATCGAGACGGTTTCTGAATTCGGGGGTAAAAAGCCGTTTGATGGCCTCTTCATCCGCATCGGAACGTGATGGCGAAGCAAAGCCGATGGCGCTCTGTTGCAGTTCAAAGGCACCGGCATTGCTGGTCATGATCAGAATAATATGACGGAAGTCGGCCGAGCGGCCGTTGTTGTCGGTCAGTTTTCCGTGATCCATCACCTGCAGCAGAATGTTGAACAGATCCTGATGCGCCTTCTCAATCTCATCCAGCAGCAGAACGGCATGCGGCGTCTTGTTGACCGCTTCAGTGAGCAGACCACCCTGTTCAAAGCCGACATAGCCGGGAGGGGCACCAATGAGCCGGGAAACGGCATGCGCCTCCATATATTCGGACATATCAAAACGGATCATCTCAATGCCCATAATACGTGCAAGCTGTCTGGCGACCTCGGTTTTACCGACACCGGTAGGGCCGGTGAAAAGGAAGTTGCCAATCGGCTTGTTCGGCTGGGTCAGGCCGGCTCGGGAGAGCTTGATGCTCGCCGCCAGTTGTTCAATGGCATTATCCTGGCCGAACACGGCCAGTTTCAGGTTGCGTTCGAGGCTCTCAAGCCCGCGCTTGTCGGAAGCGGAGACCTGACGGGCAGGAATCCTTGCCATGGCCGCAATGGTGGACTCAATATCATGCACACCCAGCTGTTTCTTGCGCTTTGTTTCTGGCAAAAGATGGATGGCTGCACCGGCCTCATCCAGCACATCGATGGCAGAATCCGGCAATTTGCGGTCCGTAACATAGCGTGCAGCAAGGCTGGCAGCGGTCTCAATGGCCTTTTTACTGTAACGGATCTCATGATGCGCTTCAAAACGCGATTTCAGGCCGGTCAGAATCTTGATCGTGTGCTCAATCGATGGCTCATCGATATCGATTTTCTGGAAACGGCGGGAGAGGGCGCTCTCTTTTTCAAAAATCCGCCGGTACTCCTGATAGGTCGTAGCGCCAATGCAGCGCAACTCGCCACTGGCCAGTGCCGGTTTAAGAAGATTGGAGGCATCCATGGCACTGCCATTGGCTGAACCCGCGCCAATAATGGAGTGGATCTCATCAATAAAGAGAATGGCGCCGGGCTCCTTTTCAAGTGCCGTCAGAATCGATTTCAGCCGCTCTTCAAAGTCGCCCCGATATTTTGTTCCGGCCAGCAGGGTGCCCATATCGAGCGCATAGAGAGTGCTGCCCTGCAGCGGTTCAGGCACATGCCCATCAACAATCCTGAGGGCCAGGCCCTCGGCAATGGCAGTTTTGCCTACGCCCGCCTCACCAACAAGCAGGGGATTGTTCTTCCTTCTGCGACAGAGGATGTGCAGACAGCGGGAAAGCTCATTTTCCCGGCCAATCAACGGATCGATTTTTCCCTGCCCGGCTTTTTCAATCAGGTTGACGCAATAACGCTTCAGCGGCGATGCCGAACTGTCAGCCCGGTCTGCGCCTATGCCCGGCCTTGGCTCCTGCAATCCTTTGCCCGAGTCTGCCATGCTATGGGAGATATAGGTAACAACATCGAGGCGCGTGACTCCCATCCTGTTCAGGAAATAGACAGCGTGTGAATCCTTCTCGGAAAAAATGGCAACGAGGGCATGAACACCGGAGACCTCATGTTTGCCGGCAGACTGTACATGCAGTACGGCGCGCTGAATGACACGCTGCATGCCAATGCTGGCTGTCGTTTCACCGGCCCCTTCCGGCAAGACAGAAACATGCTCCCGGATGAATTCATCAAGTTCATGCCGAAGCTGGTCGATATCGACATTCAGACCTTCGAGAACCTTGCGGGACTCGTCATTGTCAAGCAGGCCCAGCAACAGGTGCTCAACGGTGACAAATTCGCTGCGACGCATATGTGCATCACGGAAAATGTCGTTCAGCGACTGTTCAAGGTCTTCACTCAATATTCCCATCGTTGGCACCTGTATTCATAGTTTATCGTCCGTAAAACGTGAGGCTGAAACCGGCCAGCCACTGGAGCCATTGTATCAGTCGTCGTGCTCCGCCTCAATCCTGCACTTGAGCGGATGGCCGTGAGCAGTGCTGTGTCCTTCAACCTGAATCACCTTGCTCTCGGCAATATCCCTGGGGTAGCAGGCGCATACAGCCTGTCCCTGATGGTGAATGCGCAACATGATCTGCGTCGCCTCCTCTTCACTTTTTCTGAAATGCGTCATGAGAAGCTCCACAACAAACTCCATCGGCGTGTAATCATCATTGAGCATAATGACCTTATACATCGGCGGCTTTTTTAGCTGCGGCTTTTCTGTTTGAATTTGCGGCGTTTCAATAATTGGCGTATCCATACGCGAATTTTAGTGCCTCCGGCGGCAGAGTGCGAGCTTTTCAGGATGTTTTTCAGGAGATGGGCATGTCAGAACTTCGGTGTATTCTTTGGGATGTTGACGGTACGCTGGCTGATACCGAAAGGGATGGCCACCGGGTCGCCTTTAACATGGCTTTTGACGAGGCGGGACATGCACGCAAGTGGGATGTGCCGACCTATGGAGAGCTGCTTGAGGTTACCGGCGGCAAGGAGCGTATCAGGTATGATATTGAGCGTGGCGGCATGCCGGATATGCCCCATGCAGAGATTGCCGGTCTGCATGCCCGTAAAACGGTCCATTATCAGAGCCTGATTGCCGAAGGGCGCATTCCATTGCGTCCGGGTGTTCGCAGGCTTCTGGAAGAGGCGTATGAGGCCGGCATAACGCTGGGGGTTGCCACCACCACCACACCGGCGGCACTGGACGCACTGATCGAGCATTCTCTGGGCAAGGCGTGGTTTGATCGTTTCGCCGTGCTGGCGGCAGGCGACATCGTTCCTGCCAAAAAACCTGCACCGGATATCTATGCCTATGCGATGGAGAAGCTGGGCGTCTCTCCTGAAGAGACGCTGGCGCTGGAGGATTCGGGAAACGGATGGAAGGCGGCGCATGCCGCAAATCTGAGATGCGTGGTGACAGTCAACGATTACACCCGCGATCACGACTTTAGCGGCGCTGACCTGGTGGTGTCGGAACTGGGTGAGCCGGATGGCGAAGCGGTCGAAGTGCTTCTCAACAGTCATAACCTTGCCGGTCTGCATCATGTGGAACTGAAACACCTTCAGGCTATCATGAATGGCTGAGGTCTCCCTTTTTGATTCGCACTGCCATCTCGATTTTCCCCATTTCGATGAGGATCGGGCTGAGGTGTTTCTCCGCATGCAGGAGGAGGGGGTCAATCGCTGTGTTGCGGTTGCGGTCGATCTCGATCATTTGCCAAGACTGCAGAGTCTTGCGGAGCATCATGATGGCGTCTGGTTCTCTGTCGGCATTCACCCGAACCATGAGATGGATGAGGAGCCGACTGTGGAGCAGTTGTGCAGCCTTTCGAATCATCCGAAGTGTGTCGCCATTGGTGAAACCGGACTCGATTATTTCCGTCATCATGTCGATCCCAGGCTGCAGGAGGCGCGTTTTCGAACCCACATTCGGGCCGCAAGAGAGTGCGGCAGGTGCGTCATTGTCCATAATCGTGATGCCGATGCTGACAGCATCCGGGTGAACAAACCTACGATGTCACAGATGTTGATGATTCGGTCGGCGATGCGCAGCAG
>CAZLJF010000033.1:0-20353 GCA_964559845.1 uncultured Zetaproteobacteria bacterium
CATTGGGAATTCAGGCCTACTTTCTTGCTGCTAATTCCTTAACCGGACAGGAGTGTGTAAAAATACTTTTTTTCATGTGCCGCAGAATTGCGGCAAAACACAGCAGATAAAATAGCGGTCAACGCCATTACTGTATCATAAACACCCCTCTTTTTGGCTATGCTTATTTTCCGAACAACCCTTTGACACTATTGCCGATACTTTCGACCACATCCCCTGCCGCACCGCCAATTTTGGAACCAACCGCAGCTCCTGCCGGACCACCAATGGTCGCGCCAATGGTTCCACCAATCAGGGATGATGGTGCCGGATAGATTCTGGGACTTGCCGTCGTGCCTCCGACCAGCAGTTTGGCACCGGAAAGGCCTCCCATACCGCTGGTTGTTATCTTTCCGTCCAGCTTGCTGCCGCCCCTGATATCGACATAGCCACTGGCATCAAAGGTAGATGCGTTAAGCGCTATATCTTTCAGGTAAATATCCTGACCGCGCACCTTTAGCTGGCTGCTGAATGTATCAAACAGAATTGTACTGCCGGCTCCCGTTATATTGCCATGCACCAGTGCCGCGGCAATGCCTGACAGGCCAACCCCTTCAACCGCTCCCTTGTTTATATTAACCGGGCCATCCACCTGTAATGAGTGCAGCATCGTTTTTATATCTGCGCCTCTGGCAGATATTTTCAGGCGCGACCGGAGTATGCCGGAGAGCCTCTCCTGACCGGCAGCATCCCTCATTAACGGCAACATCTGAATACCAGTGGCATTGATATCTGCTGTCAGTGTTCGTTTGTCGCCTTCAAGAGGTGTCAGCACGGCACTGAAGGCTACGACGCCATCATACAGCTCCGCCTCCCAGCCTGGCATGGTCAGCTTCTCTTCGGATAGCTGTATACCGCCTGTCACCCTGTCGATACGGACAATATGGACATCTTTACCCTTGGCCTGTTGCGAAATTCGTAACGCAACCTCCTTAAACATAAGGCCTGAAATCTCGGCGCGCCCGTCAAACAGGGGGATAAGCTCCACTGCCAGGGAGCCGGAGGCCACTGTCAGTTTCGGTGTGCCACCCCGAACATCTTCTACAGCCAGGTTGCGAATCGACAGTGATGGCATCGGGATGATGCGTACCGAAAGCGCCTCGATTTTAACCGGCATGCCTGCCGCACTGGTTGCCTCTTGCTCAACCAGCTTGCGAAGCTGCTCCGCCGGAATCAAAAAAGGTGTTGCAACAACAGCCAGCAACAAAACAGCCAGCACCAGAAGTAGATAACGGATCGCTTTCATAATTGACTCCTGTGATCCTCTAGAATGCCTGACCGCTGCCCAGATGAAGCCGCCATTTTTGAGTTGCAGAACCATAAGCTATATCTGCACGCAACATACCGTTCACCAGCCAGCGCAGTGTCCAGCGAACACCGCCGCCCACAGATGCAACGACATCCCGGTTCAGTGCAGAACTGCCATTGTTATTCACATGACCGACATCGATAAAAGCAACCAGCTGCACATTACTGTTGATTTCCAGCGGGAAACGCCCTTCCACTGTGCCATAAACATAGCGATTCCCCTGTAATTCACCTGGGAAATAACCTCTGATACCAGAACCGTCTCCGACATCAAACAGGCCATCACGCAATAGCTCGCCACTTATCAGCCCTGCGTTGACTCGCATATTCATGGTGTTTTGCTGACCAATATCAACATACCTGTGCCATGAGAATGTTTGTCTGTAACTGTTGATATCTGAACCCAAAACCCGGTGGGAAATATCAAGATTATAATCCAACTCACTACCTGTCAGCCAGGTAATATGCTCATCAATTATTCGATAACCGGCTGAAAATTGTACAGTTTTTTTATGCAGGCCCTTTATATCCGATAATAGCGACCCGCTTCTTAACTGGTAACTACTATTATCCGAAGAAAAACCAAAACGGATATCCCATCCTTCACCCGGAACCGGTCCCAACCCGTAACGAATGCCTGCAGACCAACTGCTGTTGTGACGCAAATAACTGCTACTGATTACGCCACTCTGATAAGCATCAAAAATGGTGCTTCCACGGTTGACTGACAGGTCCATACCGTAGTTTGTGTCGTTGATTCTTCGCCAGATATATGAGCCCTGATAAGAGCTGCCATTGTTTGCCGAGAAATTCTTGCCGGTATCCCGGCGGGTGGCCAGACGTAAATGGTGGTGAAGGCCCCAAAGATTATATTCGGTCAACGTCAGGCCTGCCGACGATGCACCGCCATCAGCACGACTTGCCTCCGGAAGTAACCAGAGCGGCCACCTGTCATCAACTCTGACCCGGACCACGCCATTGCTGTCTGGCGGTGTAATCACCACCTCACTGAAAAGGCCGAGATTTCTGAGTCGCCGCATACCAATCCCGGCAAACTCCGGCTGCCATATATCACCCTCGGTAAAGGGGAGTTCCCGCACTACAACACGTGCGTTGGAATACTCTAACCCTATGATTCTTATATGTTTTATTTGGATATCACTATCTGCATAGGCTGCACCTGAAACAAGTACAAGCAACAGGGTCAACCATAACCTTACGGCTTCCACAGCCCCTGCTCATAAATAATGGATGT
Source organism: uncultured Zetaproteobacteria bacterium (assembly GCA_964559845.1). GTDB lineage: Bacteria > Pseudomonadota > Zetaproteobacteria > Mariprofundales > Mariprofundaceae > WSZY01. The sequence goes on from CAZLJF010000033.1 coordinate 2,603, forward strand.
AATCAGATGGTTTGGTGTCACATCAAATGCCGGATTATTGGCTACAATGTGACTGGTTGTGATGCCTACCGTACACAAATCACCATGTTCCGTCATGCCCTCTATCTGCAACACCTCTTTCTCTTCCCTGCTTTCTATCGGAATATCTTTTCCGGATTTACAGTATAGATCAAATGTACTCTCAGGTGCAGCAACATAAAAGGGTATACCGTGCTCCCTTGCAGCCAGTGCCAGCATATAGGTGCCAATCTTGTTGGCCACATCACCATTGGCTGCAATTCGGTCAGCACCAACCACGATTGCGTCCACCTCTCCCTGCGCCATCATCCAGGCAGCCGAACTATCCACCTGAATACGGCATGGAATACCCTCCTGGATCAGCTCCCAGGCCGTAAGCCTGGCACCCTGCAGGCGGGGCCGGGTCTCATCTGCCAATACGGAAGGTGACTCACCATGCCGCGCCAGATGATAAATGCCGGATAGTGCCGTACCCCAATCCACCGTTGCCAGCCAGCCTGCATTGCAGTGGGTCAAAATACGGCGCTCTCCTACCGCCAGCACTTCGGCCAGATGCTCACCCATCCTTTTGCACCGTTTCACTTCGTCGTCAGCATAGTTACAGGCTGCATCCAGCATCGTCTGATCGTCTGCTCCGGCTTCTGCACAAGCCTGCATCATATCGCAGGCATGAAACAGATTGACTGCGGTTGGGCGTGTGCTGCGAAAGCGTGGTAACCAGTACGCCTCAAAACGGTTGCGCTCCGTGATAAAGGCCAGAGCCAGACCAAAGGCCGCCATGGCACCAATTGCGGGCGCGCCCCGTACCTCCATGGTTTCGATCGCATGGGCAGCAATCTCCGCATTCCGGCTCTCATTGATTTTAAATTGATGCGGTAGCAGACACTGGTCAATCCATTGCAGACAGCCACTAACCCCGCCAGACCAGTTAACGGCCCGGTAATGCTTGCCGTTAACCTTCACAAAGGACGCCTCAAGCGTTTAAGTACACCGTCCAGTTCCTGCGGACGTGTATAGGCAATGCGCAATTCGCCCGCTCCGCTTTTCTTGCATCGGAAGGCAACCGGTAGCCCCAGTGACCTGCTCAATTCATCCTGAAGCGCAGCGATATCTGCATCAATCTCTTCCGCTTTGGCTTTGACACTCTTCCCCTGCGAGGCTTTTTTGGCTTCCCGCTCCATCTGCCGGGCGCTCCACTCATGTTCCATACAGAGCCGGGCAAGTTCCAAAGCCCTGGCAGTATCAAGGCCGACAAGCGGACGGGCGTGACCCATGCTAAGCTGCCGGTTTTCAATCATTTTCTGAATCGGTTCGGGCAACTGAAGCAGACGGATGGTGTTACTTACCTGTACGCGGGAGACATCAATTCGCTCTGCCACCTGCTGCTGGGTATAGGAAAACTCATCCATCAGTCGCTGATAGGCACGCGCCGACTCAATAGCAGTCAGATCATCGCGCTGCTCGTTTTCAATAATTGCCAGTTCCAGTGCTTGCAAGTCATCAACATCACGAATAACCGCCGGAATTTCTAGCAGCCCGATCGCCTGTGAGGCACGCCAGCGCCGTTCGCCGGCAATCAATTCATAGCCATCACCCGCCGGACGAACCAGAATCGGCATAATGACCCCCTCTTTGCGGATGGAGTCTGTTAATGATTTCAGTTCATCTTCATCGAAATGGGTTCTGGGCTGATATCTGTTTGGTTTTATCTTTGAAATCAATATGTTAGATGATTCATCAAGCAATGCTTTTGTCGGAGAATCCGACAAAAGTGCATCTAGCCCCCGGCCCAAGCCCCGTTTTTTCATAGGTTTCTTCATCTTCTCTCTCCTTATACTGCCTGACGATGAATCATCTCTTGCGCAACCTGAAGATATGCCTGTGCCCCCGAAGAGCGGATGTCATGGTACATGACGGGAACCCCGAAGCTTGGCGCCTCTGAAAGCCTCACATTTCTTGGTATGATGTTTTTATATACCTGGTTGCCAAAGTAGTCGCGCACTTCACTCTCAACCTGCTGGGCCAGGTTGTTGCGCCGATCCACCATGGTCAGAAGAATGCCATCCATCGACAGTGCCGGGTTAAGGCTCTGCCGCACCCTGCGAATGGTATCAATCAGCTGCGTAAGCCCTTCCATAGCGTAAAACTCGGTCTGCAGCGTAATCAATACCCGGTCTGCAGCGGTCAGCGCATTCAGTGTCAACAGATTGAGTGCCGGCGGGCAATCAACAATGACATAATCAAAAGGATCACCCTTATAGCTTGCAAAGGCATCCTGCATCATCTTTTCCCGCCCCTCTACAGAAACAAGCTCAACCTCCGCGCCTGCCAGGTCCATGCTTGCCGGAACCAGTGCGAGCCCTTCACACTCTGTTTCGATCAACACCTCATGAACAGCCGCATCACCCATCAACACCGAATACATGCCGGTCTCAATGCTCTTTTTGTCAATACCAAGGCCGGATGTCGTATTCCCCTGGGGATCCAGATCCATCAGCAGCACACGCTTATCCAGTGCAGCCAGAGATGCCGCCAGGTTAATGCTTGTTGTCGTTTTACCCACGCCGCCTTTCTGGTTGGCAATGGCAATCACCGGTCCAAAATTTTTATGTTTCACGTGAAACATCCCCCTGAATCAAATTGTCACCATGATACCTGTAGCAAAGCACCTGCTGCGCCTCTACCGCCTGAACAGTGTGACCATGCTCAAACATCCACCCCGTATGACATACCGGCTCTGAACGTTGTGGCACAGGAAAAACCGCAACAGCGCCATGATTCACATGTGGGGTGCACATCTCCAGCAGTCCTGAAATATGGGTCACTGCCCTGGCAACACAAACATCCACGCCCAGGCCTGGCAGGTCATTGATATCCGCATCATACACCTCTGCATCCAGCTTAAGAACCCGAACCAGGTGCCTGAGAAACTCGGCCCGTTTCTTCCTTCGCTCCACCAGAACACCCTGCAAGCCGGGTTTTGCAATCAACAGCGGAACGCCAGGAACTCCCATGCCGCTACCAATATCAAGCAGCCGCCCCCGCTCGGGCATCCACTCGGACAGAGCCACCGAAGGCTCAACAAAACAGGACATAAACTCCGCCTCGCTTTTGACAGAGGTCAGGTTCAAGGCCTTTCTGAAGCGCAGCACTTCCGAACAGTATTTGAGCAACCCCTCCTGCTTCATCAGGCGACCTGCTTCATATGAATCATCAAGGCGGTAATCGCAGCAGGTGTCACCCCGGAGATCCTGGCTGCCTGGCCAATACTCAAAGGCCTGCCTCGCTTCAGCTTCTGGCAACATTCATGACTTAGACCACTTACAGCATCATAATTGAAATCGCCCGGGATCAGTTGCGATTCAAGCTGCCTGAAGCGCTCAACCTCAAGCTCCTGCTTATCAAGATAGCCCTCATAATGGATAAAGGCTTTCAAACTGACCCTGTCGCGACCATTTAACGCCCTTGTGGAATCCAGCAGCAGAAGCGCATCCTCAACATCCACATCCTGACGGTGACAGTAAGCAGCAAACGACATGCTCTGCTGTGGCACAGGAAGATCGCAAGCCTCAAGCCTGCTGCGCCACATCCTGCCCGTTCCTATGACCGTAGCACGAACCTCTTCGACACCCCTGTTCAGGCGAGCCGCCCTCTGCTCATATGCCTTTCGCCGGGCATCCGTATAGAGACCGAGGCGAATCGCTGTCTCACCAAGGCGAAGATCGGCATTATCCTCTCTCAGTTGCAACCTGAACTCTGCCCTGGAAGTAAACATGCGATATGGCTCTGTCACCCCCTTGTTAACAAGATCATCAACCATTACGCCCATGTATGCCTCGGACCGGTCAGGCACCCAGGCTTCAATCCCGAGGGCCAATGCGGCTGCATTAATGCCCGCAATCAACCCTTGGGCAGCGGCCTCTTCATAACCTGTCGTACCGTTGATCTGGCCGGCATGAAACAGCCCGCCAACCCGCTTGCACTCCAGTGTGGGTAACAACTCTGTCGGATCCACATAGTCATACTCAATGGCATACCCCGGACGAATAATGCTGGCCTGTTCAAGGCCTGTAATGGAGCGAACAAAAGACCACTGCACATCAACAGGAAGAGAGGTTGAGATGCCATTTGGATAGATCTCCTCATGATCACGTCCTTCAGGCTCCAGAAAGATCTGATGGCTTGTTTTGTCTGCAAAACGGACAACCTTATCTTCAATGCTTGGGCAGTAGCGGGGGCCTCTGCTCTCTATATTGCCGGAATAGATCGGAGAACGCTCAAGATTCTCCCGGATAATCTCGTGCGTTCTTTCTGTGGTACGGGTGATGGCACAGGGAACCTGATCAGCAACCAGCCGATCACTGTCAAATGAAAACGGTATAGCATCCTCGTCACCCGGCTGTGTCTCCAGCGCGCCCCAGTTAATTGTTCTGCGATCAAGACGGGGGGGAGTGCCTGTTTTCAGCCGCCCAAGACGAAACTCTTTTTTATATAACTCGTCGGTTAACCCATACACTGCGGCATCGCCAACACGCCCTGCCTTAAACTGTCTCTCCCCGACATGCACCAGGCCACCAAGAAAAGTGCCCGTGGTTAAGACAACCGCTGCAGCTTCATGCAGCATCCCAAGCTCATCAACAACACCCTTCACCCTCCCCTGATCAAAACAGAGCTCCTGAATAGTTCCCTGATGCAGATAGAGGTTGGGTGTGGCATCCAGAATGGCGCGCATCTCCATATGGTACAGCCGACGATCGCATTGGGAGCGGGTTGCCTGGACAGCAGGGCCTTTTCTTTGATTCAGCACGCGATACTGAATGGCTGAGCGATCGGCAACCATCCCCATAGCCCCCCCAAGCGCATCCACCTCCCGCACCAGATGCCCCTTCCCTACACCACCAACAGCAGGATTACATGACATCTTTGCAATGGTATCGAGATTCTGGGTAATCAAACGGACGCGCGCACCGCGACGGGCTGCAGCCAGGGCGGCTTCACAACCGGCATGCCCTGCCCCGATTACCAGCACATCCACCGGACCGTCCGGATGTTTCACGTGAAACATTGGGTTATCTTTCTCTGTCATGGGACGGGGCAGATTACGTATCTATGAATATGAAATCCAGAAATAGTGAAAAAAACTTACTTCTATTTTATCACTGCACAATATGTAGTATTTATTGATAATTTTTGTACAACTTGTTGAGGTTATCATAAAAAAGGGAGGCCGGAGCCTCCCCTGGTTACTGCATTAGAACAGATCAGGAAGCAGTGCGCTTCTTCTCCATCATATCGTGAATGATCGGAGACAGGATCAGCTCCATAGCCAGCAGCATTTTGCTGGATGGCACAACAATCGTGTTGCGGCGCGACATGAATGAACCATTCAGCATCGATAGCAGGTAAGGGAAATCCACACCCCACTTCTGCGGCTGACGAATACGAATCACCATCAGACTCTCATCAGGCGTTGGCACATCGCGAGCCACAAACGGGTTGGATGTATCTACCAGTGGTACGCGCTGGAAGTTGATATCGGTGTAGGTGAACTGTGGTGTAATGAAGTGTACATAGTCATGCATACGGGAGAGGATATTGTCCACCACAGCCTCGGATGAATAGCCGCGCATTTCAGTGTCGCGGTGAATCTTCTGAATCCATTCGAGATTTACAACCGGTACGATTCCCATGGAAAGGTCGGTATAGGGACGAACCTCTTCCACGCCGCCATGCAGGCCTTCGTAGAACAGCAGGTCTGAACCTTCGCCCACTTCACGCCATTCAGTAAAACGACCGGGCTCAACACCATAAATCTCGGCCTCTTTGTCATCATGAACATAGGTACGGGCCTTGCCAAGGCCAGAATCGCCATAGTCCTTGAACAGCTCCGCAATCTTGTCAAAAAGGTTGGCTTCATCCGAGAAGTGGCTCAAACGCTTGCCAGCGGCCTCAAACTCTTTGGCCTTCTCTCTGAATTCATAACGGTCAAAACGGTGAAAGCAGTCACCTTCAACAATCGCAGGCGTGATATGCTCACGATGAAAAATATGCTCCAGCGCAACTTTGGCAGTGCTGGTGCCCGCACCGGAAGAGCCGGTTACGGAAATAACAGGATGCTTAACAGACATATATCCCCCTAAATGGTTATTGATTCAAACTCTCATTTTTTCAAATATCAGGAGTGAATATGCAGTAAGCAAGCTCTCTCCCGTTCATATCGATTTCTGAAACGAGGCGGGATTATGGCGGTTATAGGCATGTTTATTCAAGGAAAATAAACTCATCCGGCTATTTGCCAACACAGAATTCGGAGAACACCCGATCCAGAATAAATTCAATATCACCAATTCCCAGAATCTCGCCCAGAGATGTCCAGGCCCTTCGCCACTCCAGGGCAACAAGATCAAACTGCTCTTCCGGCCCCAACAGGGCAAGACCTTGCTCAATATGATCCAGTGCACTCTGCAACGCCTGTCGATGTCGTGCACGCGTGACCATTAAACTCTCTTCACCGGTATCCAGAGCACCCAGCAGTTCGGCCAGCCGCTCCTTCAAGGCATCCAGGCCAACGCCATACCTGGCTGAAATGGGAAGGTACTCTTCCGGATAGTCGCCCTTAGACAAATCGCTCTTATTCATCACCTTGATATCGATATGGTGATCAAGCAGATGATCTACATGCGCATTAACCTGCCATGTATCCGGCCGGGAGGCATCGGCAACAAACAATACCACATCGGCATCATCTGCCGCCACCTCGGCCCTGCGTATGCCCTCCCGTTCGATCACATCACTGCTGCTTCGTATGCCCGCCGTATCAGCCAGGCGGACAGGAATGCCAGCCACTTCGAAATCAATCTCAAGCACATCACGGGTCGTGCCGGGTATATCACTGACAATAGCACGATCCCTACCGGCCAGAGCATTTAGCAGGCTTGACTTACCCACATTCGGTGCCCCGATAATAGTAACGGTTGCACCGTCAAACAACCGCTCTCCAAGACGAGATGAATCAAGCCACTGCCTGATCGGATTCAGCAGCTGCCCGGTCACATCATTCCGAATCTGATCGAACAGCAGTTCGGGAATCTCCTCCTCGGGAAAATCCAGGCATGCCTCAACATGGGCAACTACCCCTGTCAGATCATGCATCAGACTCTGTACTTTGGAGCCAAACTCCCCATGCAGATGACGTTGAGCCAGCCTGGCGGCACGCAGGGTTGAGGCGTCAATACAGGCAATCACCGCCTCCGCCTGTGAAAGATCCATCTTGCCATTCTCTACAGCTCTGCGGGTGAACTCTCCGGGGCTTGCAGGATGTGCCCCCAAGTCAAACACACGTTTAAGTAGTGCCCTGAGAAGCACCGGGCTGCCGTGCGCCTGAAGCTCAATGATATCTTCACCGGTATAGGAGTTGGGTGCCTGAAAATAGAGGAGAATACCCGAATCGATCAACCTCTTCTCTTCATCATACCAGTGGCAAAACTGGGCCTCTCTCGGGGATGCAATCTCTTTTCCTGAAAGTTGCCGGGCAATGGCTACTGCATCTTCACCCGATATCCGGATAACACCAATGCCTCCCCGTCCTGCGGGTGTGGCGATAGCAGCAATAGTAGTTATCGCCGCCATGCCGGAGTACCAGGAAATTCCGGATGTTTGCATAGCTCTGCGCAGCCTATAGACAGGCCGCCAAAACCATGTGTGCAATCACTTAATTTTATGAGCAAAAGCAAAAATGCGGTGTTGCCTTCTGAAAAAGTGCAGGGGCGCATTTTTTCAGCAACCCCTCAATCGACACCCATCTTACGCATCACCAGGCGCTGCTGAATAATGGAGAGAACGTTGTTCACCACCCAGTACAGCACAAGTCCTGCAGGGAAGAAGAGGAACATGACAGTAAACAGCACCGGCAGGAATGACATGATCTTCGCCTGCATCGGATCCGGCGGTTGAGGATTCAACTTCTGCTGAATATACATTGAAGCACCCATCAGCAGAGGAAGAATAAAGTAGGGATCCTGCACGGACAGATCCTCAATCCAGCCAATAAAAGGTGCATGTCTCATCTCTATCGACATCAGCAGTACCTTATAGAGCGCAAAGAATACCGGAATCTGAATCAGGATCGGCAGACACCCGCCCAGGGGATTCACCTTGTTCTTTTTATAAAGCGCCATCATCTCCTGGCCCAGCCGCTGGCGATCATCGCCGAAGCGCTCCTGCAGCCGTTTCTGCTCCGGCTGCAGTTTTCTCATGGCTGCCATCGACTGATAAGACTTCTGTGTCGGATAGAAGAAAATAATCTTGATTACAATCAGCAACAGAATGATACACCAGCCGTAGTTTGGTATATATTTGTAAAGCCATGCCAAAGCGTTATGTAACGGCTTGGAGATAAAAGCAAACCAGCCATAATCAACGCTCCGCTCCAGGCCGACACCCTGCTCTTTCAGAGTCTCAATATGCTTTGGTCCGATATAAATATTGGATTTAAAAAGAGCCGTTTTCCCGTCCATCAGGCCGTCATCAAGCATGCCCGCCTGATATGAACGGCCATCGCCCTTATAATAGTAGCGATAATCCCTGTTCTGATCCGCATATATGGCAGTTATAAAGTAACGGTTCATGATACCGGTCCAGCCGCCATTGGCATCCAGACGTATCGTTCCGACTTCATCCAGATCTTCATAGGTAACTTCCTGGAGTTTGTCATCCATCAGGCCGATCGGACCTGCATGTTCATAGAAGGTCGATCCTTCACGATTTGGATAACGCTCCACAACTTGCCTGAACATTCTGGCATCAATTCCATCCTGAATCCGGTCCTCCACAGCAATCAGATAGGAGTCCTTTTTAAAGGTAAAAATTCGATCCCAGACCCTGCCATCGGCAAGCGTTGCACGCAGATGCACCCTGTCAGCACCTTCGATCCTCTCCCTGGAAACCAGCTTGAAATCCGAAACATCCTTTTCGCCAAGCAGACCGCTGTTCAGATACTGCGCATGTGGCTCATCTTCACCCAGCACAGAAACCGGTGGTGAATTCTCATCCAAACTCTCCCTGTAGCGGGCCAGTCTGGCACCGACAATCCAGCCGCGCTGATTTATATCTACCTCAAGAAGATCATTTCCTACTGTGGTGGTTAAACCGGTAATAGCCTTGGTTTTCAGAGTTGTATCTGCTTCCGGAGCAGTAAACTTTGCAGGCTGAACATCACCCACTTCGGGTCTTAACTCCGGTGTCGAAGCAACACCATCCGCACTGACATCCGCTTTTGTTGAAGGAGCCCCCTGCTCTGTCTGCTCCACCTGTTCAGCCGGAGGAAACAGCATCCCCCATCCCAACAGAATCAACATGGACAGGGCAAACGCCAGAATCACATTGCGTTGTTCCATGATTTACACTCCTTCAACAACCAACAGACATATCTAAAAAAGTTAAGGAAGTGCTTATTTATTCCACACTTCCGTACAGGCCATTCAATGACCTGCCAAAATCAACCACGCAAGTGATTGGTTTTGCGTAGCTGAACATTGCACGGAGGCAATGATCCGGCATCGCCTTAAGGCAGAGGATCATAGCCGCCTTTTGAAAACGGGTGACAACTGCACAGGCGCCGGAACGCTAACCATCCACCGCGAATTGCGCCATAACGTTGTAACGCTTCAAGAGCGTATTGCGAACATGTAGGGGTATAAATACAGCGTGCAGGCAGCAGCGGTGAAATGAAATAGCGGTAAAAACGAACCAGGCCGATCAACAGATATTTCATGATCTCTCTTCACCGGAAAACTTGACGATCCTGTTCAGGCCACGATTCATGATTTGCGGAAAGTTCATTGATGGCATTGCATATTTGGTGGGAAAAACAAGGATATCCACCGAACATTGACGTACACGGTGCTGACGGAATGCCTCTCTTAACAGGCGTTTCAGGCGATTCCGCGTCACCGCATTGCCATATTTTTTTGAGACTGCGAGTCCCAGACGGGCATGCGGCAGATGGTTTTTTCGATAGACGAAGCATAACCCATCAATATATAGCCGACGACCGCCCCTTAAGGCATTAAAGTCAGATTTTGACTTTAAGCGAAACTCAGGCGGAAAATATTTACTCAGGCAGACAACCGTTTGCGGCCTTTTGCACGGCGGCGGTTAATGATTGCGCGTCCAGAGCGGGTTGCCATGCGAGCACGAAACCCATGGGTGCGTGCACGCCGAATGCGACTCGGTTTGTATGTAAAACTCATATCCAGCTCCTCAAAATCAAAGGGCCGCGAATCATATGTTCCAACAGATTGATGTCAAGCTGTATGGATATGATCAATGGGTGTGGATAACCTCATACAAGCATGTACAATTGTGCCGATGGTAAAACAAGATTGGGAGAAGCGCTGGCAATCCATCGTTCATCAGTTGAAAGAGGATCTTCCGGTATCAAAATTTGATGCCTGGATCAGGCCTATTCAACCTGAATTTTCCGACAATAGATTAATCCTTAAGGTGCCGAGCCGGATTTTTCTTGATGGCCTGAAAGCAGACTGTGAAGAGAAGATCGTGGCTTCGGTAGCTCGCTATTTTCAGCCGGACGTTACGGTTCATTTTGATGTGGATGCATCCCTCTCGCTTCCACAGGAGACAAAAACAGAAAAAACAGGTCATAAACCGGGAAATGTTGACGGCTATATAGACCCGCGTTTCACCTTCGAAAATTTTGTTGTCGGTTCCAGCAATGAGTTCTGTTATGCCGCCTGCCGGGCTGTTGCCGACAAACCGGGCGAAAGCTACAACCCTCTCTATATTCATGGTGGTGTGGGTCTGGGTAAAACCCATCTGATTAATGCCGTAGCCAATGAGCTGATTAAAAAGGACCATATCAAGATTGCCTACCGTACCGGTGAGCGCTTTACCAATGAACTGATCACCGCCATTCGCAACGGTGCCACACATCAGTTTCGTGAACAGTATCGCAAGGTTGATGTACTGATTATCGATGATGTCCAGTTTATTGCCGGCAAGACCAGTACGCAGGAGGAGTTCTTTCATACGTTCAATGCCCTGTATGAAGTGCATAAACAGATCATTCTGGTTTCGGATCGAAGCCCCAAAGCGATGAGCCATCTGGAGGAGCGTTTGCGCTCCCGTTTCAACTGGGGGCTGGTGGCCGATATTCAGCCACCCAACCTGGAAACGCGTCTGGCCATTCTGGCAAGCAAGGCTGAACTGGCCGGTATAACGCTGGACAAAGAAGTCTCCTATCTGCTCGCCTCACGCATTACCAACAATGTCCGAGAACTTGAAGGAGCGCTTACCCGCCTGACGGCCTATGCCAGGTTGACGGATAAGACGATCAATATGGAGATGACACGGCATGTGCTTCGCGACCAGTTGCAGGAAGAGAAGCGCATTATCTCTGTGGAAGATATCCAGAAAGGTGTAGCGAACTATTACAATATTCGTATACAGGATATACTGTCGAAAAAACGGACCCGAACGATTGCATTTCCGAGACAGATTGCCATGTATGTCTGTAAGGAGCTGACCACCCTTTCACTTCCGGAAATAGGTGAGGCGTTCGGTGGAAAGGATCACACAACCATTCTGTATGCATATCGAAAGATCGATAAAATGCGAAGTGAAGAGAGGGATTTTGATGATGAGATCAAGAGGCTTATCACACTTCTGAAACCATAAAAAAGAATAAGTTGAGGAAAAGTGATACAGATAGCTGTGGATAACTTTGGAGTCCCTTGCCTGAAACAGTGTTGTTGATCAATATAAGGCTGCAGATCCCATAACCCCCACAGGAAACGGAACAGGTTATACACATGATAACATTCTGTAACTGTTTGAAAAACAAACTTTATTTTATGTTATACATGTTATAAACAATACCTACTGATAAGACTGTATATATTGAATTAGGATTGAGCTAAGGAGTAAAGATGCACATCACAGTACCCAGAACCACTTTTTTACAGCATGTGCAGCGTTGCCAGAATATTGTTGAAAAGAGAAGTACCAATGCCGTGTTATCCAATCTGCTGCTACAGGCATCGGGGCAAAGTCTGAAGATTGTGGCAACTGATCTGCAGATTGGTGTCTGTTCAACCGTGCAGACCGATATCCATAGCGAAGGCGATATTACCGTCTCTGCCAAAAAGCTTTTTGATATTGTCAAGGAACTGGACGCCGATAGCGATGTTGAGTTGAGAACCGAAGCCTCCTTTATGGAGATCAAAAGCGGCCGTTCAAAGTTCAGGTTATCCACACTTCCCGCCATCGATTATCCGGGAATACCGGAACAGGATACGGACTTCTCCATCCGGATTGATGGTAAAGATCTGGCCGCCATGATTGGTGCAACCAGTTTTTCCATGTCAACGGATGAAACCCGTAAATATCTGACCGGCACCCTGTTTGAAATTTCTCCTGAGCAAGGTTTGCAGCTGGTTGCGACCGACGGCCATCGTATGGCGCTGGTCGCCGCACGGCTGGATCAGGGTGTAGAGCATTGTCATGCCATTGTTCCCAGAAAAACGGTTGCAGAGATTAAAAAGATCTGTGATGAGGTTCAGGGTCAGGTTACGCTTTCGCTGGGCAAACGGCAGGTTCGTCTGGATGCAGGCGAACACAGCCTGACCTCCAAGGTAATTGATGCCCGGTTCCCGGTTTACCAGGATGTGATTCCGTCCGGCAATTCGGAAGAGGCCGTTGTTGACCGTATTCGTATGGATCAGATTCTTCGCCGGAGCATGATTGTAGCCAATGAATTTACCCATGATGTTCGTTTGCAGTTTACAGCCGGCGGCATACAGGTTTCTGCTCATAATACCGAGCAGGAGCAGGCGGAGGAATTTGTTGATGCAGACTATTCGGGAAGAGAAATCAGCATCGGCTTTAATGGCCGCTATCTTCGTGATGTTCTCGGAGCCGTACAGACAGAGCGGGTACGCATTCAGTTCAGGGATGAACTGTCGCCGGTGTTGATGCTCGAAGAGGATTCCGAAGCCTCGAAATATGTTGTCATGCCGATGCGGATTTAAGCCGTCGATTTATGACAGAAGCACCAAACCTTACAGTCAGGGAGTTTTCGCTCACTGATCTGCGTTGCCACAGGCATATCAGCTGGCAGTGTGAGAGTGGTGTCAATCTTCTTTCGGGAGATAACGGATCGGGCAAAACCACCATGCTGGAAGCAGTTTATATGATGGCGCATGGCCGTTCGTTCAGGCAGGCCCGCGACCCTGAACTGGTTCGCTGGGGCCAGTCGGACTTTCATGTCGCAGGCGTATGGAAGCGATATGGCCCTTTGCATGTGGATGTGAAGGGAAGAAAGGGAAAGAGCGAAGTACTGCTGCAGGGAAAAAGAGTATCCCGGCGCAAGGAGTTGACCGAAACACTCCCGGTCATTGTGGATGCGCCGCAGGCAGGGAAACTGGTGGACGGTGTTCCAAAAGAGCGCCGCCGCTGGCTGGACAGTGTGATTCATGCATCTGTTCCGGGAACTCTCAGGTATTATCAGCATTATTTGCGAGCCCTGATGCAGCGCGGACGTTTGATCAGGCGAAGCCGAAATACACCGGAGCTGGAGGTTTGGGAGCATCAGATTGTTCAATCCGGCCTTCAGCTGATGAAAGCCCGAAGAGAGATGGTTGCGATGCTGAACCGGTCACTTGCTTCCGAAACGGAGTTGATGGAGACAGCACTGCATCTGGAGATGAAGGAGACGGCGCCGGATAGTGAACAGGCATGGACAGAGCGCCTGGCCGGCAGGCGCGATGAGGATGCAAGGCTGGGCCGTTTGCAGGTCGGACCGCATTGTGACCGCCTGAACATCATGTTTGGCGGACGTGAGATCCGCTCGGTTGGTTCACGCGGACAGCAAAAGCTGGCCGCCATGGCCTTAAGACTGGCAGAATGCGCCGTTCGGCTGGAGTGTCGCCACCTGGCGCCGTTACTGTTGCTGGATGACTGCCTTGAAGCACTGGATTCCGGTCGGCAGCAACGGTTGATCAAAAGGCTGTGCTCCTATCGGGGGCAGATATTGATGACCGTTCCAAACGGTATTGAGATACCGGAAAGTTTCGGGGTTCATCAAAGTCATCTGTCGGAAGGTGTGACAAAAGAGAATGGAGTGCGTGCAATTCGGTCTGCTATGGAAACTGTAACCAGCCGTAAAATGGAGAAAGCAGCATGAGTGAAGTGGAAAACCAGGAATATGGCGCGGATAGCATCAAGGTGCTTAAAGGCCTTGATGCGGTTCGGAAGCGTCCGGGCATGTATATCGGCGATACTGATGATGGCACAGGCCTGCACCATATGGTTTACGAGGCTGTGGACAACTCGATCGATGAGGCGCTGGCCGGTCATTGTAACAAGATTGAGGTGATCCTGCACTCCGATGACTCGGTGACGGTTCGTGATAACGGGCGTGGCATTCCTGTGGATATGCATCCGGAGGAGAATCGCTCTGCTGCCGAAGTGATTATGACGGTATTGCATGCCGGCGGTAAGTTTGACAGCAACTCCTATAAGGTGTCTGGCGGGCTGCACGGTGTAGGCGTATCGGTGGTGAATGCGCTTTCTGAATATCTGGAGCTGGAGATTCGTCGTGACGGTAAGGTGCACTACTGCCGTTTCGAGCATGGTGATACGGTAGAGCCACTGAAGGTGGTGGGCGAAGCGGAAGGAACCGGAACCGAAGTCCGTTTTCTGCCGAGCCTGGATACCTTTTCACACCGTAACATGTCATTTGATACGCTGGCCAAGCGGCTGCGCGAACTATCTTTTCTGAACAGCGGTGTCCGCATCGAGTTGATTGATGAGCGTGATGATAATCGCCAGCTCTTTGAGTATGAGGGTGGTATTACCGCCTTTGTGGAGCACCTGAACAGCACCCGCACACCGGTGCATAAGGATTGCATCGCTATTATTGGTGAAAAGGATGGTGTCGGTATTGAGCTATCCATGCAGTGGACCGATGTTTATCAGGAGCATGTCTTCTGTTTCACCAATAATATCCCGCAGCGCGATGGCGGCACGCACCTGGCCGGTTTCCGTGCGGCACTGACCCGTTGCGTAAACAATTATGCAGCAGCCAATGGCCTGCTGAAAAAACATAAGGTCTCCCTGACCGGTGATGACTGCCGCGAGGGTTTGACAGCAGTTCTGTCGGTGAAGGTTCCCGATCCGAAGTTCTCTTCCCAGACCAAGGATAAACTGGTCTCCTCCGAGGTGCGTCCGGCGGTGGAGACAACTGTTGCTGAAAAGCTTTCCGAGTGGTTCGAAGAGAATCCTGTCGAGGCCAGGCGTATTGTCGGCAAGGCGGCAGAGGCTGCCATGGCCCGTGATGCAGCCAGAAAGGCTCGTGACCTGACGCGCCGTAAAGGAGCGCTGGATGTCTCAAGCCTTCCCGGAAAACTGGCTGATTGTCAGGAGAAGGATCCGGCAGCATCCGAACTCTTTCTGGTGGAGGGTGACTCTGCGGGCGGTTCGGCCAAACAGGGGCGCGACCGCCGCACACAGGCGATTCTGCCACTCAAGGGTAAAATCCTGAATGTGGAAAAAGCGCGGTTTGACAAGATGCTCTCCTCCCAGGAGATCGGCACCATAATTACCGCTCTGGGCACCGGTATCGGCAAGGAAGATTTCGATATTGCCAAGCTTCGTTATCACAAGATTGTGATTATGACCGATGCGGATGTGGATGGATCGCATATCCTGACTCTGCTGCTTACCTTCTTCTATCGCCAGATGCCGGAAGTGATTGAGCGCGGCCATCTCTATATTGCCCAGCCGCCGCTCTACCGTGTCGCCAAGGGTAAAAAGGCCCGTTATGTCGCCTCCGATGAGGAGCTGTTTGAGTATCTGATGGAGCTGGGTCTGCAGGAGAAGCGCTATTACCCGGGCGGTTCAGCCAAGGAGATTGTTGGCGATCGCCTGCAGACAGCGGTTCGCAGTATCCACCGCCTGCAGCGGTTGCAGAACCTGTTGAGTCAGCGTCTTGATCCTGTCGTTCTCAAGTTTCTGATTGAAACCGGCAAGATCAATGTTGCCATGATGCGCGACAGGGAGAAGCTGGAAAAGAGAATGGAGATGTTATCCGCAGCCTTTGATGCCACTTCGCGTGAAGATGAGACATTGAAGTGGAAAATCCACGAAGATGCAGAACAGGGATGTTACTGGGTTCAGTTCGAGCGCCGTGATCATGGTCGCATGATAATGTCCCGGCTGGAGCGCGACCTGGTCGGAACAGCAGAGTTTACAGAAGCTTTGAAGCTCTGCACATCCATTCAGGCGCTGGTGAGCGATGGCGCCTGTCTCAGCAGTGGCGAGAAACGCTGGGAGATCAGCCACTACGATGAGATCGTGGCGATTGTGGAAAAAGAGGGCCGTAAGGGCTTGAACATTCAGCGCTATAAAGGGCTGGGTGAGATGAATCCGGAGCAGTTGTGGGAGACCACGATGGATGCCGATAATCGCACCCTGCTGCAGGTGACGCTTGAGGATGTGGTAATGGCAGATGAGACCTTCTCAACCCTGATGGGTGATGCGGTTGAACCACGCCGTAAATTTATCCAGGACAATGCCCTGAAGGTGCAGAATCTTGATGTCTGATACTTCTTCCGAAGCAACAAAACAGTCCCTCAGTTACGCCGAATGCGGTGTCAATATCGATGCCGGCAACGCCTTTGTCGGTCGCATTAAAAATGCAGTAAACAGCACCATGCGCCCGGAAGTTCTGGCTGGCCTGGGCGGGTTTGGCGGGCTGTTTCAACCGGACTTTTCCGATATGCAGGAGCCGGTGCTGGTTTCCGGTACCGATGGCGTCGGCACCAAGCTGTTGTTGTTGCAGGAGTATGATCGCCCCCATGTTGCAGGCATTGATGCCGTGGCCATGTGTGTAAACGATTTGGCCGCACTCGGTGCGGCTCCCCTCTTTTTCCTCGATTACCTGGCGACAGGCAAACTTTCAGGCGAAACATTGGCCTGTGTGGTTGAAGGCATTGCCGATGCGTGTAGAACCTGCGGATGCGCCCTGATTGGCGGCGAAACTGCCGAGATGCCGGGTATGTATGCACCGGGGCATTACGATATTGGCGGTTTCTGTGTTGGCGTGGTGGACAAGCCGAAGATAGTGGATGGTGCCAGGATTGCCGATGGTGATGTGGTGCTGGGTCTGGCCTCCAACGGCCCGCACTCCAATGGTTTTTCAATGGTGCGCAAGTTGCTTGAGCTTGGCAAGGCGAACCTGAACAACGATACCCTCTCTGATGGCTCCAGGGCTGTTGATAAAGTGCTCTCCCCTACCCGCCTCTATGTTCCGGCGATCAACGCACTAATGAAGAGCGGCGTCAAAGCGCATGGTTTCTCCCATATCACCGGCGGCGGTATGTTTGATAATCTTGAGCGGATTCTTTCCGATGATCTGGCGGTTACCGTGGATGTCGGTTCCTGGGGTGTTCCGCCCGTATTTGAATACTTGTTAAGCTTTGCCGATGTTGAGAAGAATGAGCGCTACCGCACCTTCAATATGGGCATCGGTTTTGTCGTTATCCTGCCTGAAAGCGAAGCAACCCGGGCCGAAGCAATCCTTAAGGAAGCTGGTGAGACGGTTTATCGAATCGGTCATATCCATAAACGTGATGGTGAAGCAGTTACGCTGCTTGGATAAACTTATTCCTTGTTTGCGCCTTAATATCCAATAATAAGGAAATCAAGGGCGTATAT
>CAZLJF010000034.1:0-18900 GCA_964559845.1 uncultured Zetaproteobacteria bacterium
CCGGTCATGACAAACATAATAAACGTGGAGAGTGAGCACCCGCAATTAGACAACAAATATAATGTAACAGTCCCGAAAGTGATGAAGCGACTAGGTGAAGCAACTGGAGTATCCAGAGTATATTTATATCGCAATAAACAGGTTGGCAATGATGTGGTGTCGTCACGTTTTTATGAATGGGCATCAGATAAAAAGTATCTCAAAGACCGAGAGAAAATCAGAACAATATCGTTCCTGGAAAACAGGCTGGGGAAGTGGAAAAAACATTTTCTAAACAACAAAATTGCTAAAGGGAAGGCTTCCGATTTTTCAAGAAACGAACAGTTACATCTAAAAACTCAAAGTATTAAATCGATAGCGCTGGTTCCTGTGTTTTCTGATGGCTACTGGTGGGGACTGATCGGGTTTGATGATTGTGAGAAGGAAACGGAATGGTCAGATGTCGAACTGGATGCGCTTAAAACGGCCGCATCAACGTTCGGTGCATCGCTTGCCAGGCATGAGGTCTCATTGCGCCTTAAGGAGTCTTCAGAAAGACTTGGGACATTATTGAATCATCTGCCATCGGGACTATTGATGGAAGATGATTCTTCCACAATTCTTCACGCAAATCCGATGCTTTGCGAGCTCTTCAAAATACCGGTGAATTCAGATGATCTTGTTGGCACAAACTGTTCAGATGCCATGGATAAACTTTCAGGCATGTTTATTGATCCTGACTCGTTTAAAGAAACAGTAAAAAAGAGACTCGCATTACCTGATATTATCAAGGGTGAGAAAGTTGAACTTAAAGACGGGCGGGTTTTTGAAAGGGATTACGTTCCCGTGGTCTTACCTGGGGGTAACATTAATCATATCTGGAACTACCGTGATGTGACATCCCAAAAAAGGCTTGAGTCCTGGCTAGAGGCGCGGACCCAGGAGTTAAACGGGATTCTATCACTTAGCCCTGCAGGTTTCGTTGTGCTCGATGCGGGCAATCAAGTAACTTTTGTAAATCCGGCATTCTCAAAAATGACAGGCTTGCCCATTAGGAAACTAGTGGGAGAGAATGCTGAATTTATTGCCAATAAATTTTTGGGCCTCTGTGATAAATCCAAAGCAAATATTAATTTATTTGAGAAGTCAGATAGTGAAAATATTTTGTTTCATCTAACCAGGCCCGATCCACGCGTACTAAAAAGATCGTTGTATAGCATCACTCATGACGATGGTACATATAGTGGAACTGTTGTTTGCCTGCAGGACATGACCGCCGAATATCAACTGGATCGAATGAAAAGCGAGTTCCTCGCAACTGCCGCTCATGAATTAAGAACACCTTTGGCAAGTGTATGTGGTTTTTCTGAGTTGCTGTTGCTGGAAGGGAACCCTTTTAGTGAAGCGGAAAGAACAGACATGCTGGAAAGTATTCAGCGTCAGTCCGGGGTTTTGGCATCGTTAGTTGATGAGTTGCTCGATTTGGCCCGAATCGATGATGGTAGAGGCAGGGATTTCAAAATTGAAACGGCGGATTTGAACAAACTTGTTTCAGATGTGGTGAAAGAATTTTCAATAACCGATCATTCGCATGATTTTGAGTTGTGTCTTGCTGATAGTCAGCCGATTGTAAATGCAGATAAAGAAAAGCTTATGCAAGTCATTACCAACCTTCTTAGTAATGCGAGCAAATATTCTGATACCGGAACAAAAGTAACAATTTCAACTACAGCAAATGGTAAGAGGAGCCTCCTTCTGGTAGAGGATCATGGCGTGGGAATGACACCGGAAGAGGAGAGCCTGGTTTTCCAGCGTTTTTATCGAGCTGATCAATCAGGGAAAATTCCCGGAGCCGGGCTGGGAATGAGTTTGGTTAAAGAAATTGTGGAAATCATGGGGGGAAGGGTCCGGGTGGAAAGCAAAAAAGGGAAAGGCACCAGGGTTTCCGTTTCCTTACCCAACAACCATGGAAGTAAAAAATGGGCACTAAAAAGAAAGTTTTAATTGTTGATGATCAAGATGAGGTGAGGAAATTACTTCGTTATACACTTAATACATTGGGTTATGAACTGGTAGAGGCTAATGATGGCCCATCAGCCCTGGAAGCATTCAAGGCGCACTCTCCAGACGTCATCCTGCTGGATGTCATGATGCCTGGCGGCCTTTCCGGGTTCGAAGTTTGTAAACAGATAAAAAGCAAGTCAGTAAAAGCCCCCGTCATCATAATGCTTACAGCTCGCAGTCAAGAGAGTGATCGAGAGCAAGGAGAGAAAGCAGGGGCCGATTATTATTTAACCAAACCATTCAGTCCGATGAAACTTCACAAGATCCTTGGCAGTTTGCTTGGGCTACCCCCGAAACAATAACCACTGTACTGCAAAACCAGAGAGACCTGTTCACTTTTATGATCAGCTTCCAAACTGCTGCCGGATCAGATCGGCAACGCCCTGCCCGACATCCAGCATCAGAGCCTCATCCTCAGCCTCAACCATCACGCGCGCCTTTGGCTCCGTTCCTGAAAGCCGGACATTGATACGCCCGCTATCGCCCAGTCTTGTTTCTGCATCTTTAATTGCCCTGCTGATCGATGCATCGGCCAGGATATCTTTTCTCTCCGGCATCACGATATTCCAGAGCTTCTGCGGAAAAAGCTCCATACCATCGGCAAGATCCAACAAAGGCTTACTCTGATCCGACATGGCGCACAAAAGCTGCAACGCACTCATCAAACCATCTCCGGTTGTATTATAATCAAGCATGATCAGGTGGCCGGACTGCTCGCCTCCCAGATTACACCCCTTCTCGCGCATCATCTCAAGCACATAACGGTCACCCACTGCAGCGCGATACATCTTGAGATCCATATTGGCCAGATAACGCTCCAGCCCCATATTGCTCATCAATGTGGTAACCACACCGCCACCACGCAATCGCCCGTGGCGAAGATGATGCGCTGCCAGAATGGCAATCACACGGTCGCCATCGACCAGCGCCCCATTTGAATCGCAGGCGATCAGACGGTCTGCATCACCATCCAGCGCAATGCCAATATCTGCATTCGATGAAGCAACAAGATCGCACAGTGACTGCGGACAGGTTGAACCGCAATCTCTGTTAATGTTGTAACCATCAGGCTCATAATGGATCGCGGTTACTTCACAACCCAGTTCTTCAAGAATTCGCGGGGCAACGTCATAGGCGGCGCCATTGGCACAGTCCACAACAACCTTCAATCCATCGAGGCGCAATCCTTTGGGCAGGGATGCCTTCAAAAACTCAATATAACGCCCCCTTGCATCATCAACACGAACGGCCTTCCCGATCGACAGGGCATCGGGCAGTTCAGGAAGCGAATCGAGGCAGCGCTCAATTTCCAGTTCCACCTCATCCGGTAGTTTAAACCCGTCTGCGCCAAAAAACTTGATGCCATTATCCCCGGCAGGATTGTGTGAAGCCGACAGCATCACGCCGGCATCAGCACGCAGGCTGCGCGTCAGATAGGCCACAGCGGGTGTCGGAACCGGGCCAACCAGTTGCACATTCATCCCCTGCGCCGTTAACCCTGCGCAGAGTGCAGACTCGATCATATAGCCTGAAAGGCGGGTATCCTTGCCGATCAATACATGCGGCTGATGAGAGAGATGACGCGTCAGCACATGGCCTGCCGCACGCCCCAGTCTCAACGCAAACTCAGCCGTCATCGGATCCCTGTTTACGGTTCCCCGCACTCCATCCGTTCCAAAATAGCGCCTCATTCTTTTTTCCTTTCTTCTGTTTCATCCGTCACGGCCTGAGTCAACTCGCCCCGTACCGTAAACATTGCCTTTTCATCCACAAGACGAATCGCTTTTCCTGTCGGGCTGGCAACACCGACAACGGCTTCAAACGGCCCCGGCTTGAATTCGGGCTGAATCGCAATGGTCTCCACCTCTGTCAGGGAGTCCAGCCAGACTTCCGGACCGGACAACTGCACTTCAGGCGGCTCTACCGAAACATGCTCGGCATGCCACCCTTCCGGAAGCTCCAGCCGTGGAAACACACCAATTGACCGGGTCACAATACGATCCACCTGCAACTCAATACGATCCGGCTGAACCTTTTCAATCTCAATCCCCGATGGAAGACGAATATCGCCACTCTTTACAACGCGCTCTACCACGCCCGGCATGGTGAGACCAGAGGCATCGAAGGGAACATAAATATCCTGCGGACTGAGCGTTTTCAGTCGTGCCTGCAAGCCGCTGACTGTGACATGAACCGTATCCGGCAGATCATTCACCACCACCATATTCTGGGGCAGCCCCTGCAACTGGAGTGCAACCTCCATTGTCAGACTCCCCTCACCCTGGCCATGAACCTGGAACCAGAGAACCACTGCAATCAAAACTGACCACAGGTGAGGCACCTTGCTCCGCAAAATGGCGATAAATGTGCGCATCATTATTGAATACCGGAAATGGCGCGTTTTTGCGTGCGTGGAGAGACTTCACCAAGACGCTCCATTAACGCCTTACGCAGATCGACACTTCCCAATGCTTCAGAAAGCTTCCCCTCTTCGGCAAGGCGGATATCACCGCTCTCCTCCGATACCACCAGAACCAGTGCGTCACTCTCTTCGCTCAGGCCGACAGCAGCACGGTGGCGGGTGCCAAAGCCTCCGGCCAGTGTATCTGCCTGTGCCAAAGGCAGAAGAACCCTTGCAGCGACAATTCTGCCGCCCCGCTCATCCATCAGCACAATCACCGCACCATCATGCATCGGTGCATCCGGACAGAATATCGCCTGCACCACATCCGGCCTCAGTGCCACATCCATCTCCACACCGGATTCATACAGATGCTTCAGGCCAGTCTCACGTTCAATAACAATCAATCCGCCCCAGCCGCGATGAACCAGAGACATGGCAGACTCGACCAGCAGTTCCACAGTAATATCTTTCGGGGAAGCACCGGAGGCGAGCGGATTCACGGCCACACGCATCAGCCCGCGGCGAATCTCATGCTGAAACAGAACAACCATAATCACAATAAATACAGAGAAGAACTGGGAAAGAATCCACTCAATCGTTAACAGACCAAACATACGGGCCAACTCATAGATAACCAGAACAACAGCCACGCCGATCAGCATCTGCTCCGCCCGGGTACCGCGAATCAGTCGCAATACATAATAAACCACGACTGCCACCAGAATGATATCTATCGCATCACGAACACCAAATTGCCATCCACCTAGCTGCCATCCATCCATGCGCTTACGATAGCCTCAAGTGCGCATCACGCAAGGCCGATGCGACCGCAACCGCCCTGCTCTGATATTCGACATCATGAACCCGAAGAATATCTGCCCCGGCAAAAACGGAGACCGATACGGCAGCAGCCGTCTCCACCTCGCGTGAATCAACCTCTGCGCCCGTAACAGCGCCAAGAAAGGATTTTCTTGATACGCCTACCAGCAGAGGCAGGCCAAATGCCTTTTTAAATGTTTCAATGCCGGCAATCAGGGCGAGATTATCCTCCAGCCGTTTACCAAAACCGATGCCCGGATCAATCAAAATAGATGATTCGGAAATACCGGCCCGGAGACATGCCTCAATACGGCCCTCCAGATAACAGTACACCTCACTCACTACATCATGGTAACCCGGATTCTCCTGCATTGTTTCCGGTGTTCCCTGCATATGCATCAGACAAATATCCACGCCTCTGTCGGCCACAACCGCAAGGCTCTCCGCATCACCGGTCAGCGCCGTAATATCATTGACCATCCTGGCACCGGCATCAATTGCCTGACGCATCACTTCGGCCTTTGTCGTATCGACCGAGATCGTCATGCCGTGGCGGGCCAGAGCCCGAATAACAGGAATAACCCTTGCCAGTTCCTCATCCACAGTAACCGGCCTTGAGCCTGGCCGGGTCGATTCACCGCCGACATCAATAATGGCAGCACCCTGGTCACACATCATCCGCGCATGCCGGAGAGCTGCTTCAACATCTACGGTATCACGGACAAATCGTCCGCCATCCGAAAATGAATCGGGGGTGCAGTTGAGCACCCCCATCATCCACGCAGATGTTCCGCAAGCTCTATGCCAGCGTGATGCCATCAGCCCTTCTGCTCACTACCCTTGCCATCAAGTTCTTCGCCCTTCGCGTCGGCGCCGGCATCCACAGCCTCAACAGATTCTTCCTCTTCAGTTTCGGCAGAAACCTTGTCCGGATCTTTACGAACAATATCCTCACCTTTCAGAAGGGCGTCCACCTCCTTACCGGAGAGGGTCTCGTACTCCAGCAGCGCCTCAGCTATACGATCCAGATCTTTTCGATAGGTTGTCAGGATTTCCCGAGCTTTTGCTTCACCGGCTTCAACCAGCCTGCGAACCTCTTCATCAATCACCTGGGAGGTTGCATCGGATACATGCTGACTCTGGGTTACGGAACGGCCAAGGAAGATCTCCTCCTCATTCTCGGAGTAGCGCAGTGGCCCGAGCTTTTCACTGAAGCCGTACTCCGTCACCATTGCCCGAGCCATACTGGTCGCCTGTTGAATATCATGACCTGCACCGGTGGTAATGTTCTCCTTACCAAACACCAGTTCTTCGGCAACACGCCCGCCGAACAGCGAGGCCAGACGTGAC
Organism: uncultured Zetaproteobacteria bacterium; assembly: GCA_964559845.1. Classification (GTDB taxonomy): domain Bacteria; phylum Pseudomonadota; class Zetaproteobacteria; order Mariprofundales; family Mariprofundaceae; genus WSZY01. The sequence continues at coordinate 6,617 of CAZLJF010000034.1, forward strand.
TCAAGCTCAATCCGGGACTGGCTCAGGCGGTCATGCTCGGGCAGGTTCATGGTCACACCCAGAGCGCGGCCGCGTGGAATAATGGTGACCTTATGCAGCGGGTCATGTTTGGGCATATGGATACCCACCAGTGCATGACCGGCCTCATGATAGGCAGTCAGCCGCTTCTCCTCCTCGCTCATCACCATGGAGCGACGCTCAGCACCCATCATCACCTTGTCCTTGGCACTCTCGAAATCGTCATTGCCAACCTTATTGCGGTCATAACGCGCAGCATTAAGCGCCGCCTCATTCACCAGATTGGCAAGGTCCGCACCGGAAAAACCCGGTGTGCCACGCGCCAATGTTTTTACTTCAACATCAGCTGCCAGCGGCACCTTCTTCATATGCACCTTCAGAATCTGCTCACGCCCCAGCAGGTCGGGACGCGGAACAACCACCTGGCGGTCGAAACGGCCCGGGCGCAGCAGCGCAGGATCCAGCACGTCGGGACGGTTGGTGGCAGCCACCAGAATGACGCCCTCATTGGACTCAAAGCCATCCATCTCAACCAGCAACTGGTTCAGCGTCTGTTCCCGTTCATCGTTACCACCGCCGATACCGGCACCGCGATGACGCCCCATGGCATCGATTTCATCGATAAAGATAATGCACGGCGCATTCTTCTTGCCCTGTTCAAACATATCACGCACACGCGATGCACCGACACCGACAAACATCTCGACAAAGTCGGAACCGGAGATGGAGAAGAACGGCACATCCGCCTCACCGGCAATGGCACGGGCCAGCAGGGTTTTGCCTGTTCCCGGCGGGCCAACCAGCAGTACGCCCTTCGGAATCTTGCCGCCCAGACGGGTAAACTTGGATGGGTCACGCAGGAACTCGATCACCTCGGTCACCTCCTGCTTGGCCTCATCACAGCCTGCAACATCTTCAAAATTTACACGATTGGTATTCTCATTCAGCAGCTTCGCCTTGCTCTTGCCAAAAGACATGGCTCCGCCTTTACCACCACCCTGCATCTGGCGCATAAAGAATACCCAGACAGCAATCAGCAACAGCATCGGGAACCAGGAGATCAGAACCGACAGCAGGAACGGCATCTCTTCGCGAGGTTTCACATCCACCTCGACCTTGTTATCAAGCAGATGCTGAATCAGGGTTGGATCATCGGGAAGCTGCACAACAAATGTTGTGATCATCCCTTTCATATCGCGGTACTGGCCAGTCAGGCGTTTATCCTGAATGGTCACGATTTCAACAGCGCCCTGTTCGACCTTGTCCATAAATGCGGAATAGGACATCGTATGACTCTTCGACGCCGGCGCATTAAACATGTTGAAAAGGCTCATCATCGTCAGACCGATCACCAGCCAGAGTATCAGGTTCTTACTCATCAATTCACCTCTATATGAATTACACTAACCAATTTCATGCCAAATATGAAAGCCCGTACATTAAAGTACTATGAAACCGTCATGCTTTGCGCACCAGACAGAGCCGCCCATCCTTACGCATGATACGGCTGCGTGACAAGTCCAAACCTCCGGACCCGCCCTGCCGCATCCAGTTTTCAATAAGGAGGATGTGCCTTCTGCCGGGAACCGCAGCCTCGCCAAAAAGCGTCCGCATCATCTTTTTCATCAGTTTGACCCGCATGGGTGGCGCAAGCAGCCTCCACTGATCCCAGGGCAGTGAACAGCAGTCATCGTCAACATGCAATTGCACATCCCTTATCCCCTGTTCAATGACCGATGACAATATCCGGGCCTGCTGCCGCCATCGCAGAAAAAGCTCTGACGGATTTGTGCCGTAACGCTCCATCGATGGAAACAGGTGATGTCTGATTTTGTTTCGCCAGAGGGTTATATCCCGGTTGCTGGCATCTTCAAGCCACTCAACCCCCGCCTGCCGCAGTGATGCCTTAAGCTCCCTGCAGGAAATGTGCAAAAAGGGACGAAAGATTTTCAAACCGCCATGCTCACGAACACTGCGCATCCCCTGGCAACCATCGACACCCGCGCCCTGTAACATGCGCATAAAAACAGTCTCCGCCTGATCATCCCTGTGATGCGCCAGACATAAGGCTGTAATGCCCTGTTCCCGTGACAATTTACCAAATGCCTCATATCGCCCCGATCTTGCTACCGCTTCACGGTTCGAGCCTGCCGCTGTTGTCAGACGAACAGAGCTGAAAGGGACTCCCCATGCCGCTGCCTGTCTGGCCAACTGCATGGATTGTTCCGCCGAATGTTCGTGCCAGGCATGATCCACATGCCAGGCATGAACATCATAACCCGCTCCGGCCAGCGCCAGCAGCAACGCCGTTGAATCAGCGCCGCCCGACCACCCTACGGCAAGCTGCAGCGGCAACGGTTCCGGCAGACTGGCCGTATCAAGCCATGCCCGGCACTCTTTAAGCAATGGAAGTTCTGTCATGATACTTAATCGCGGCCTGAAGGATTACGGATTCCAGCGACTCAATCCCTCTGTAAGAATCAATCTGGCCGGTTTTGTATCCTTGTCCAGAAGCTCATAGAGATCAATATCCACGCCGGCAAGACAGGGGCGTCCCGATTTAACCAGTAGCAACGGATTCTCCTCATCACCGTTCGGAATCATGCATATCAGCTCAATGCCGTCACCCAAATAACGATACTCGGAGAGCACCGCCTCGGCCGACTTCGGATCCACCCGGAATTCCCGGACCGAAGCACGATGCCGCATAACTGCGGTTAGTTCGCCTACCGCGGAGCCTGTCAGTGCAATACCATTATTATAAAGCACCTGGGCCGACTGGCCTGTACCGCTATCCAGCTTCTCCACCCGGATACCGCCCAGGGGTTTGCGTCCCGTCTTATGATCGCGATAGGCAATCAACCGTCCCACACCGCAGTCTCTGGAAATACCGGAATCCGCCTGCGCCACAGCGAGGCTGAATGCCAATGTAACAGCATCACTTCCCTTGCCCTCATAACGGATAAAATCCCAATCCCCCATCAGTGCCACACACATCGATACAGCCGGCATGTGAAATGCCTCATCGGCCTCGGACATATCCCTGTACCATTCGCGCAACTGAACGCGCAAAGCAATCGCTGTCTGCACCAGTTCAGAGACAGAGCCCCGCATCAGACAGCCGGAGGCAGAACAGTTATCCATAAACAGGCTCTCTTTACCGGCAAGCAGGTTCAGCACACCCGGCAGAAATGTCTTTTCAAGAAAGAGGCGGTTATCGGGGTGAATGGCGGCTATGGCAGCGAGGTAGTCTGACCATTCGACACGCAGGCAGCCCTGTCTTGCCGCCAAAGAGGCGCCACTGTGCAGAGACTGTTCTGCATCCGGCTGAAAATAGATCAGCTTACCCTCATGATATGCGGCTTCCAGCAGCTTGTCAGACTCGCCGCCCTTGCCCTTCCCGGCAAGGCTTTGACGCTGATCCAGCCACAACTGCTCGAACTTCCGCCGCTCGACCTCAACCTTCACATCCTCTTCAAAGACCCTGAAGGCCATCAACACCCGGTCATCCTGCAGCCAGGGTGCACCTGCACTCTTTGCAGCCCTTCCTCCTGCCCTGCGGCTTAACAGCCATGCCGCTACCGGATACTGGCTGCGGCAGGGTTCAAGCAACCTGGCAATGGTATCGGGCAGCGCTTCCGGCCGGGCCAGAAGCTGGTCCAGCTTCCTGGCATCCAGCACCCACTGCATCCAGACGCCCTGATTCGTCTTCTCAGCCATCTCCCACAGCGAAAGGCGCGCCCAGCTGCGTCTGAGGAAATGTTCTCCCATCTTTTCCCGGGTCAGCAGCGCAAGTATGCCCGCCTCATTCTTGGCGCCGACTTTCGCCCGCAATGCCCGCATACGTAGCACCAGATCGGCCTCCAGTCCATATGCTGCAACGACAAAGCGGTCGTCGGCGAGCAGTGAGGCATCCGGCTGACGATAGAGAAACGCAATCGGTGTCGCAGGAATAATCATCGATTCATAAGTTGAGATACGGGTGACTTCCACAGCGCCATCCAGATGCTGTTTCAGAAAGCCCTGCACAGCCCAGTCATAGAGACCACCGACCATACAGACCATGACATGATCGCTATGCGCCGCATGTTCACCGGACAGTTTTCCAATCGCCTCACGGATCAACTTCAAAATCAGCACATTTACAGCCGGCACCCATGGCGCTATGTCAACCTGGTCCTGCTTCCATGACTGTGCCCACATATTCTGCCAGACGTGATAAAGGGCCGGCGCTCCATGTTCATCACCGCACCAGTGATGCACCAGCGTATGCGGCAAATGTGGATACCGCTTGCGCAGATGTCTGGCCATCTCACGTGACAGTGCATTCATTTGCGGCAACTGGTGCCCGGACACTTTCTCACCCTTCACCATATATCTGAATGCATAATCCTGAAGCCGCTGCACAGAAACAGAAAAGGCCTGGGCAAGCCGGGAGTGGATGGCATATGGAATATATTCTCTTGCATCCTCGCCGGGAATCCGGACAGGAAGCCTGCGAACATCCACCCTGCAACGGCTGGAAGGGATCTCACCCCGGTTCAGAATGGGGCGATACCAGCTCCAGCGGAAATCAAAATAGTCCGGAGAAAGCATCAGCTGACAGCCTCGGTATCATATCTGCCGCATTGTAGGGCCACAAAGGATCGCATAGCATTCGCAACCATGACCCCATCATTATGGAAAACAGCAGGCACCATTTTGGCAAATCCTCCGGAACATTCAGACTCAGACCCCAGATTCATAGCCGCAAACTACGGATTTTGCAAGAAAATTTCACATATTATCATATTTCTTACCGGCACCTTTTTGGCCTATGTAACTCCCTCTGTGGCCGATAGTGCGGAAATCGTCGCAACCATCCCCCCGCTTGCAGGCATTGTCCAGATGCTTGACCAGGAGAGCAGGATCACCTGTCTGCTGTCGGCAGGAAGCGATCCACACCACTTTCAGTTATCACCCCGTCAGGTTGAAAGACTGAAACAGGCCACGCTTCTGATCAGAAGCTCAAAAGATGATCATGGCTGGCTGAAGCTCCCATCAGATGTACCCGCAATTGACCTCTGGCCGCAGCAGGATCACGCATGGCTTGATCCGGAGCATGTGCAAAATATCCTGCCCCGTCTGGCTGAAAAGCTGATCTCCACATCGCCGCAAAAGAGGGACGCCATTATGGAAAACCTCAAGGCGGCGCAAAAGAGAGTCGCCTCGCTCAATGGTGAACTCTCCCATATCATGGAGTCCCTGAAAACAGGCGGCATTGTAATGCAGCATCCCTCATGGCGCACTCTGTTCAAGAGGTTTGGCATACCTGTTCTCACAACGCTAGAGTCACACCGGCATGGTCATGAGCATGGCCCCCGCCACCTTGAAGAGGCGCTGAACATCCTGAAGCAACATCCTGAAGCTGTGCTGGTGGGCGATCAGCAGCACAGTAACCGTTCACTTCAATGGCTGTCGGAGCACCATAACCGAAAAGAGATTCTCTATCTGGATGCCCTGGGGAGTTGCGGCGATACGTGGCCAACACTGATGAGGAAGAATATTACGCGGATCAGAAGCCGGTGAGTACACCCTCTCTCCATATCACTGAATTAAGTTTCGGATCGACCGGAGCGCCTGTGCTTGAGCAGATCAACCTTTCGCTGGAGGCAGGCCACTTCATGGGGATTATCGGCCCCAATGGGGCCGGAAAAAGCACACTGCTTGCCATCATTGCAGGTCTGATTCAGCCATCTGCCGGTCGCATTGAGCTGTTCGGTAAACAGCTGCATCCATTCAACCGCCACCGCCTCCTGAAGCAGGTAGGCTTTCTGAACCAGCTCCATGACCATGCGCCCCGGCTTCCCCTGCGCGTCCATGATGTGGTTGCAATGGGAGCCGCGGATTATGCGGCACCGCTGTGGCAACGCAGCAATAACCGAGATGCCATCATGCAGGCACTGGAACAGGTTGAAATGGCCGAACTGGCTGATCGGGATTTCCGCCATCTCTCCGGCGGGCAGCGGCAGAGGGTTCGCCTGGCGCGCGCCCTGATAAGAAGGCCGAAGCTGCTGCTGCTCGATGAGCCATCGGCAGCGCTGGACAGCAAGCATCAGGATCAACTTTACGCCCTGCTGCGCCGCTTAAGCTCGGAACAGCAGATGACCATTATCATGGTCGAACACGATATTGCCGCTATCACGGCCTATGTTGACTCCGTTGCATGTCTGAACCGGCGTATTCACTACCATGCCATGCACGGCGACCAGATCCCTGAAGACATCTGGCATGCCATGTATGGTGATCATATCCATATTGTGGCGCATGATACGGGCTGTATCGGCTGCTCACATCCGGACGAGGAGCATTGACCGTGGATATACTCCATCAATTTTTTGCCAGCCAGGTAATGCAGGAGAGTCTTGCTCCTGCCCTGTTGATTGCCGTGGTCGCCTCATCCATGTCGGTCATGGTACTGGCACACCGTCTCTCCTTTCTCACCGTGGGCGTTTCACATGCTTCGCTGGCAGGCCTCGGCCTTGCTGTCACCCTTTCTCTGCCCCTGCTGCCGACTGCAACACTCTTTGCCTTGCTGATTACGTTTCTTCTGGCATCCATGCCCAAAAGGCAGGGCATCACTGAGGATGCAGGCACCGGTATGCTGTTTGCCGGTTCCATGGCTCTCGGTGTCGTGCTTATCTCGACAGCCAGCCGTTATGAGGTTGATCTGTTCGGGCTGCTGTTCGGCAATATCCTGACTATCTCGGCATCCGAAATGCAGTGGCTGCTGCTGATTGCCGCGATCATCATTGCAAGTATGCTGGTGCTTGCCCGCGCATGGTGGAGCATCGCCTTTGACCCGATTACGGCTGCCGCTGCGGGACTGCCCGTCCCGACTATGCGGCTGGTACTCTACGGCGTGACCGGGCTGACAGTTATCATGTGCGTCAAGCTTGCAGGTATTGTACTGACTACTGGCCTGCTTGTACTGCCTGCCGCCTGTGCCTGGTTCTGGGGCCGTTCGCTGGCAGGGTTATGGCTGTTAAGTGTTCTCTTTTCTGTAACTGGTACATTTGCAGGCCTGATTATCTCGTATCATAAAGACTGGCCATCCGGTGCCACCATCGTATTGGCTCTTTGTCTGATTTTTATTCTGAGTTGGGGGGGAGCATGGCTGAAACAGTACGCCCGAAAGCACAAACCGCAGGTATCCTGACCCGCCTTCTTGCCGGCTGTTATGATGCAGCCCTGCTGGTTGGCATCGGTTTTCTGGTATTTATCCCGGTCTCCATTGTTGAGCAATCTGTCGGTGCGGCACCGGACTGGGTCAAGCAGCTTCTTTTCATGACCGTAGCATACAGTTATTTTGCAGGCTTCTGGTTCAAGGATGGTGCAACCACCGGCATGCGCCCGTGGAAATTGCGTCTTGCCATGGTGAACTCCGGCGATTCGGTATCACTTATGGCAGCAACTGTGCGCTTTTTCGGACTGATGATTACCTGGCTGGCTATGTTCATGACTATGCTCTATCTCTTCGGCCACTATACCGGTCATCCATTGTTTATGGTTGCAGCAGCCCTGCCTGCACTGAGTCTGCTTTGCATGATATTAACACCGAGACGGCAGGCGCTGCATGATCTGATTGCAGGCACCGGGGTCTTCAGGATCAAAGAATGACACTCTCACCGAATGTCCGCTTTCGGACAAAAGCGGACATTCGATGCCAACTTAAATTTGTAATGGTGAAATACACTTTTCAGACCTGTTTGGATGTCGGCCTGGCTTTCAAAATAGAGCCGTTTATACAGGGGGTGGCTCATCCTCCGGAGCAGAGGAATCCGCCTTTTTGCCCTCCCCGGATTGAGAAGCGTTCCCTCCCGCTTTGAGCCTGGCTGCAGCACGCGCTTTTCCTGCCTGCTCGACAAAATAGGTGAGGTTGGCAATCATCAGCGAATAGATCATGATGCCAAACACCATAGTAAATACGGCAACCACCCGGCCGCCAGCCGTTGCCGGCACGATATCGCCATAACCCACTGTTGTCAGGGTCACAAATGCCCACCAGAGCCCGTCACTGATATCTGCAAATGCCGGATTAACCTGACGCTCCAGTAGATAGGTAGCGGTTCCAAACACAAAGACAACACCAAAAACCAGTGTCATTGCTACCGGAAAACTCTCATTGGAGAGTACAACAAGTTTCATCAAACGCTCTTTATTGGAGCGAATCAGAGCTCCCAGCTTCAGTGCTGGTAGCAGACCTGCCACCTTGAACACCACAAAGAGGCGCAGCAGTGGTGAGGAGAGCAGCACCACCAGAGCAAGATCAATCCAGTTGTGTTTCAAATACTGTGCACGATGATCGCTATACCAGCAGCGAATGAAAAAGAGGACAACAAAGGTGGTTAACACCAAAAGGCTGACCCAGTCAGGCGCCTTTTTCCAGAAAGAGATGCCGACCGCAACCAGTGTTACCAGTAAGAGCAGGCCATCAAGAATCCGGCGCAATATCGGCCCGCCCTGCATCGTCATGGCTTAGTGATCTGAACTTTTGTGACCCAGATAGCCGGCCAGAGCAACCAGTGCAATGCCGCCACCCATATAGAGGATATTCAGAGGATCATCGAACTTCACATGGATCACATTCTTGAAGAAGGCCACAATCAGAATCATCAGGATCACTTTCCCCAGGCGGTCTTTCAGATCATCCAGGCTCTTGATCTGAAGAATGTTTCCGGCCGTATCATCACTACGGGCATACTCGATTTTACTGATATGGAGCTCATACACACCCAGTGCAAAGATCAGCAGCACCATGGCCAGCAGGAAGTCATCCACGGCCGTAATGACATGGCTCACCACAAGGGTATGAAAACCTTCAGCTTCATGGCCAAGCAGATAGACATCCACAAACTCAATCAACAGCTTGCTCATATCGATTGCCGACAGAACAAACAGCATCGCCATGCCGGCAATACACGACCAGACCGCCAACAGTGTTAAGTAACGAGAACTCCAAAGCAGTTTCTCAAAAAAATCCTTCATTCCCGACAGCCCTCCGGTGCAATTTCAAAAATCATGGCACACGCATTATTCATTTAATATCCCCACAAGCAAATTAAAAGCCAACTCACTGCTCCTGCCACTCTCCAAGCCCCTGGCGAAGTACCCTGATCTCATCATCACACAGATCCACTACTGTGGTGGGTATTATACCGCACCAGCCTGCATCCATCAGCACGGAGTTAAGATGTTTCACACGCTCATGGATCTGATCAGGATCAGGAGCAGCAAACTCTTCATCGGGAAACTGCATGGATGTTGCCAGAAGCGGAGTTCCAAGCTCCTCCAGCAGCATTTGGCAAATGGCCTGTTCCGGTATCCGGATACCAACATCCCGCCGCTTTCCAAACAGGCGCCTGGAGAGATTTGAGCTTGCCGGCAGAATAAAGGTAAAAGGGCCTGGAAGGTGACGCCTTAAAATACGGTGCGCCCTGTTATCAATGCGGACATAGCCGGCCGCCTGCGAAAGATCGGAGCAAACCAGTGACCAGAGATGATGTTCATCAAGCCGCCTCAACCGTCTGATATCATGCTGCGCATCCAGCGACTCGGGAAGCGTCACCATGGCATAGGTCGTTTCCGTTGGAACGATGGCGAACATCCCCTGTTTGAGAAGTTCGGCAGCACGCCGCACCTGCCTGATCTGCGGCCGTTCAGGATGGAGCCTCAAGCGTTCATAGATATGCATAACATCAACCCGTTGTCCGGGCTAAAATCCCATCAGCCCTTCGAGCGCTTTCTGAATCTCTTTCTCGGCGGATGGCTTTTTCTGACCGGCCTGTTTGGCCGGCTTCTGGCCGGAACCGGTTACCGACTCCTTCAGCCCTTTCAGAATATTGCCGGCGCCACCTCTGCGAATAACATCGATATTTTCAATTAGTGTGGCCGGATCCACTTCGGGCGTAATCCGTGGTGATGCAAACGGACCACGAATACGCAGCGGCACCGATAACCCCTTCCGTACTGTCACCGTATCTCCCTGTCCGGTAAGCGTACCAACAAGGCGTGGTTTAACATGGTAATCCATGCTTCCTTTCGGAAGATTGAGAAGGCCATGGCCGGTCAACCGGAAGAGCGGTGAAGCCATAAACAGGTCATCATTCTTCACGACGCCATTCTTGATGGTAAAACCACCGGAGAGCTGGGCAAAGTCAGTCTTTCTGGCCCCTCCGCCCTGAGCAGGTGATATCAGGTTGCGAAGGGTTCCGGCAATATCAAAGCCTTTCACACTGCCATCCCGAAGCAGCACATTGCCTCGTCCGTTCAGGCTTTTAAGAGCGCTTCCCGGCAACAGTCCCGTCGCCTTGATATTGGTGTCCATCTGCAGCACGCCTTCCAGCATATCAAGATCAGTCAGCGCCCTTAAAACCGGGCCAAGGCGTACACCGCTCATATAAACCGATTCACTCCATTTGGCAGGATAGGCCGCAACATTCAATGTTGCCTTTTCAGTCACCTGACCACCTGCAAGATCAAAGCGAAGCGGATCAAGCCTGAACAGGCCGCGACTCCCCTTTAATATCCCTCGAAGATGGCCCAGTTCCAGACCGCGCAGATGGAGTCTTTCAACCTGCACCTGGCTGCTTACCCGCCACTTCTTAAAAGCGCGCAGATCGGGTTCCGGTGGTGTTGCCGATGCACTGGCCAGTTCCGACTCAACCGAGGCAGGAGCGCCTCTCTTCTTCTCCGGTTGCGGCAACCATGGATCAAGGTGGAGCTCATTGGATATCAGACGCAGGCGAATATCCGGCGTCTTGCCAAAGGATACCACACCGGAAGCCTGAAGAAGCTCTTTATCAAGCGTCAGTTGAACATCCCTTAACTCCAGACGCTCGGCACCTCCTGCAATCAATGCCCCCAACCTGAACTCCTGCCATGGAGACGGATGCGCTGCATACATGGTATTGAGCTCCGGCAGCAGTGTCGCCAGCCATGTCCGCGTGATCGGCTTGCCTTTTATTCTTAGCTGATAATGCTCTCTGGCTCCCAGCCTCACTTCACCCTGCGCGCTTAACAGCTGCCGCCCGTTCAGATTGAAGGCCAGTTCCTGCAGTTGCACTTTTTTCGCATTTGGCATCTCAAGCTTCCATCTGGCCTCTGCCGTAACTGCAGCCACCACCGCAGCCTCTCCAGCCGACAAACGGATGCCGTCCGGACGCTGTTCCAGCCGCACATTCAACCGCAGGCGCGCATCTTCCGCCTTACCAATAAATTCAGGGAATTCCGGCAGCCAGGCAGTAAAGGGTTTCAGAGCAAATGACTCACTCTGCAAATTCGCCTGCAACGGCAGTTTTTCAATGTCCAGCTTCGAAAGATCGCCAAGCGGGCCTACCTGTGCAGTAAGGCCTATCTCATCCGTACCCACCCTGGCTGAGGCATTCACCTGAACCGGGCGTTCCACCTGAACATCGTTCACTTCAATCTTCACATCAGAGAGTTCGACACCACTCTGCGTCATACTGTCCGCCCAGATGAGTCGGCCATGATTCAGCTGTAAAGACTCTGCATTCAGGGCAGCCAGAGGCGATGGGGATCGATCATTCGCCGCCTGCCTCTCTGCTGCAGGAGCGGATGCTGAAACAGGTTCGGATGCCAGCAGATCCTCCCAGTTGCCTTCGCCGGCAGCATTGCGCTCCAAAAACAGCTCCGGCGCATCCAGCTCGAACCGCTTGATTTCAATCTCTTTGCTCAACAGCGGCAGAAGAGCAACCTGGATATTCAGGCTCTCCACCTTCAAAAAATCGCGATCACTAAATCCTGACCGATTGGCCAGACGCACATCCTCCAAACGTATGCCAACCCAGGGAAAAAGCGATGCCTTAATATTGCCAATCTGAAGCGCCCGTCCTGTGGCCTCCTCAACAGCCTCGCTGATCTGGGGTTTGTAGTTGTTCACATCGATGAAAAAGGGCGTGACCAGCAGCAGGATCATCAACAGGGCCAACAGGCCCAAACTGTATTTTACGGTTCGTTTCACCATCTATTTAACTCCAGTCATGCTGATCGTGGCTGGAAAACAGTGAGAATTCAAGGGTGGAAAGTGTTCCAGCAGTGCCGGAAAATCATCCACGACATCATATGCCCCCGCTCCATAGAGCGCATCTGCTGACTCTACACCGAAAGAGACGCCGTAAGCACGCAGACGGGCGGCACGTGCCATCTGCATATCAAACAACGCATCGCCCACCAGACTCGATCTCTCAGGCGTAACGCCAAGCTCA
>CAZLJF010000035.1:0-18295 GCA_964559845.1 uncultured Zetaproteobacteria bacterium
TCGCTTTGTCTCAATATATCAATGGGTTGTGACTTTTTGAGGGGAATCTACGTAATGTTGGAACAGACGGCAGCAGATGAATTGAAAAAAATACTACCAGCCCGAAAATCATGGTTTCCATTAGTCATCCCCTGATTGCACACTTAAACTAAGTATAGTCTATAGCCGGAAATTCGCTATTTACACTTGATTCCGGGCTGGCGGGCCAATCTGTTTAGCCTGGGAACCTTGTTTTTTGTGCTTTTCACAGTACGGAACCTTATTGTGGCAATAGTACCGGAAAGTATTCGGGTTGAGTTATTGATATTGCATCAAAATCGCATCTTCGCGTATGCCATCATCCTGTTGAGATACATAATATGCCTTGCGAATACCGCTCTGTTCAAAACCAAGTTTATGATAAAGTGCTTGAGCAGCATGATTGGACGCACGTACTTCCAACAAAAAGCGCATGTTTATTTTATTGGCCATCAAATGCCGGCTTAATTGTTCGGCAATACCCCGGCGGCGACAAAAGGACGCAACTGCAATCTGCATGATATGGACCTCGTCCAGCACATCATAGCTTAACAGGTAACCTGCCAGCAGATCACCATCCATACAGAGGAGAAGCTCATAGCCGCTCTCCAGCGCATCTTTCAGACCCTCAAAGGACCAGCGCTCGGAAAACAGCTCCCGGTTCAGCTCGTACACTGCAGAGAGATCATCCGCATCACCTTGCCTGAAGGTAAGATTCAAAGGCTTTTACGCCCCTTCAGGAGGCTCAATCTGCTCCTTCCAGCCACACGCCTCATTGGCACAGAGATGCTCGGTTCCCCGCCGCTTGGTCACCTTCTCGGTCACAAATGGAGCGCCGCATTCAGGACACGGCTTTTCAACCGGCCTGTTCCACAAGGCCTTTTTGCATTTCGGATACCGCGAACAGGAATAAAAAATCTTGCCGCGGCGGGACTTCTTCTCCAGGAATGTGCCCTTACCGCAATCCGGGCATGCAATCCCGGTATCTTTCGGTTTTTCCAGTGGCTGAATATTCCTGCACTTCGGATAGGCTGAACAGCCAAGGAACTTCCCGAAGCGGCCATGCTTGATGACCATCGGCTCTCCACATTTATCACACTTCTCATCAGAAAGCTCAGGCTCGACCTGCTCAGTATCTCCATTCAAAGGCTTGGCAACCTTACATTCAGGATACCCGGTACAGGCAAGAAACTTTCCATACCTACCAAGCTTGATCGCCATCGGTTTACCGCATTCAGGACACTTCTCATCACTCTCTTCCGTTGGGCGCGGAGCCTCGCCCGCTTTATCTACATCCATCTTAAATGGCTCCCAGAATTCACGCAAAACCGGCTTCCACTCCACTTCGCCACGTGCAATGGCATCCAGTTTATCCTCTACCGAGGCGGTGAAACTCAGATCCATAATCTTACTGAATGCGCCGACAAGAAATTTACTGACCCACTCACCAACATCGGTCGGCACGAACCGCTTCCTGTCCATCTCCACATAGTTACGCTCACGCAGCACATTGAGGATAGAAGCATAGGTGGATGGACGCCCGATACCGTGACTCTCAAGCTCTTTCACCAATGATGCCTCAGTAAAACGCGGTTTTGGCTCCGTGAAATGCTGCTTCGGTTCAGTCTTGTCAACCGTTACAGCATCACCCACCGCAAGTGGCGGCAACAGACGGTCTTTATCATCCTTTGCAGGCTCATCCGTACCTTCGATATAGAGCTTCCTGAAGCCCGGAAAGGCAAGCACCGAGCCTGTCGCCCGCAGCGTATGCTGCTCTGATTCAATATCTGCACGCACCTGATCCAGAATGGCTGGCGCCATCTGGGAAGCAAGGGCCCGTTTCCAGATCAGGGTATAGAGCTTCCACTGATCCGGTTCCAGTGATGACTTCATCGATTCAGGTGTGCGTAAAATGGCCGTTGGCCGAATCGCCTCATGTGCCTCCTGCGCATTCTTGCTTTTGGTCTTAAAAATGCGTGGCTTGGCCGGAAGGTAGTCCGCGCCCATATGCCTGCCGATATAGTCACGCATCTCCTCCACAGCCTCCACAGCCAGGGAGACAGAGTCCGTACGCATATAGGTAATCAGGCCGACGGGCTCGCCATCTACCTCAATACCTTCATAGAGCCGCTGGGCAACCTGCATCGTCTTGCGCGCAGTAAAACCAAGTTTTCTTGATGCCTCCATCTGCAGCGAAGAGGTAATAAAGGGTGCTGCCGGCTGCTGTTTGGCCTGCTTCTTCTGAACATCGGTCACCTTAAATGATGCCGCCTCTACACTGCTGGCAACGGTTTTGGCGCTAACGCCATCCGTAATGGCAAACTTGCCCAGCTTCCTGGCATCCATAGCATAGAGCTGGGCATCGAATCTGCCCGCCGCCACCGAACAGCCTGCCTCAATGGTCCAGTACTCCTTCGGCTTAAAGTTACGAATATGCTGTTCCCGCTCGCAGATCAGTCGCAGTGCAACAGACTGAACACGTCCGGCCGACAGACCGCTCCGAACTTTTCGCCACAGCAGCGGTGAGAGGGTAAAGCCCACCAGATAGTCAAGCGCACTTCTTGCCTGCTGTGCATCCACCAGCTTCATATTGATCTCAAGCGGATGTGCCATTGCTTCAGCAATGGCCTTTTTTGTAATTTCGTTAAAAACGATCCGGCTTACTTTTTTCCCTTCCAGTGCACCACGCTTTTCCAGCTCATCAGCAACATGCCAGGCAATCGCCTCTCCTTCACGATCCAGATCACTGGCAAGGATAAGTTCATCCGCCTTTTTCATCGCCTTTTCGATGGCATCCAGGCGCTTCTTTTTATCTTCTATGACAACATATTTGAGTGCAAAATCGTGCTCCGTATCTACTGAACCATCTTTTTTCGGAAAGGCGCGAACATGTCCGTAGGAGGCCAGAACCTTGTAGCCCTTACCCAGATATTTTTCGATGGTTTTTGACTTGGCGGGAGATTCCACCACTACAACTGCACTCATCAGTTCTTGCCTCCAAGCGTATAGCGACTACCGGGCAGTCGTTCGATCACACCCTGCATTTCGAGCGCGAGCAAGCTTGGCGAAAGTTCCGTCACGGTCAAGCCACAAGCATCCGCCAGGCTGTCCAGGTGCATGATCTCCCGCTTAAGAGCAGCAAGAATCTTACCCTCCTCGCTATTCACCGGCGTATATGACTCATATGCTGTTTCAACCTGCCGTGTCCAGCCGAGAAGGCGGAGCAGGGCATCAGCAGAATCAATAAGGGCTGCACCATCACGAATCAGCTGGTGGCACCCTGCATGTGCATCATTCAGTACCGATCCAGGTACAGCACACACTTCGCGGCCATATGAGAGCGCCTGCCCTGCTGTGATCATGGAACCGGAACGAAGCCCCGCCTCAATGACAACGATTGCCTCTGAAAGGCCTGCAATAATCCTGTTTCTTTGCGGAAAGTGTTCCGGACGGGCAATCGTATCAGGAAGAAACTCACTGACCACACAGCCTCGGGCTGCAATGGCCTCCGCCTGCAGCTTCTGCCTGCCGGAAAGCGCATCCAGTCCACAGCCAAGCACTGCCACAGTCGGACTATCCCCCTCCAAAGCACCGCCATGGGCGGCGGCATCAATGCCATAAGCCATGCCGCTGACAATCGTAACACCGTGTTTTGAGCAGTAGGCGCTCCACCGGCGCGCAATCACCCTGCTCTCCCTGCTTGCTTTACGCGCCCCTACAACCGCCAGCATATGCGGGCCATGAAGCGCTGCGATATCACCCCGTGCAAACAGCAGCAATGGTGCATCTTCACATGTTTTCAGTTGTTGCGGATAGCCCTCATCCTCCAGGCAAATAAGGGAGATATTGCCATGCCGGCATCGCTCCACAACGGACTCGGCACGGCTTCGGTTCACCTCTTTTAGCGATGCGATCAGTTTCGGGCCAACACCATCGATTTGCCGCAGTGCTTCATCGGGCTTTGACCAGAGATGATGGATTGAGCCACAGGCAGAAACCAACTGCCGCCCTGTGCGCGGGCCTATACCCCGCGCCATGACCAGGCGCAGATAGGCTAGCGCACTATCTGAACACTGCACCTAACACGCATGGGCTTTTTTCCACACCGTGATAATATGTTTCATATTACAGGGCAGAAAAAACCATGTGCATTCATTTCTTTCATTTTGACAACAGGCAGTTACCGGTTTGCCTTGTTACGCACCGCATCACCAATATTGATAGAGGCCGTTGAGTTCACCACCAGCGCCATAGAAGCATCTTTTTGTGCCACCAGCACCAGCACCTCACCGATTTTCTCTTCAGGCAGGCGTACATGACTACCGGTCACCCGATCCTCGACCTCACGGCCCGCCCGATGAATGGAGAGCGCCGTACCCGCCTTCAAGCCGTCGTCAAGGCCAAGACTGATACCGATCACCTGATTCTGACCGGCCTCGGCGGCGTTGTTGCGAATATAGAGAACTTTGCCAAGCAAATCTCCGGATGGATAGGAAGGCATAATCCTTGTATCAATCTGTCTGGCCGGCTTCAGCCTGTCCCCGCGGGAAAGCTCTTCAAACGTCTGTAAAACCACACCACGATAAATGCCATCGGCTTCCGAACGGATCTCAACCTGCCCCAGATGATTTACCAACACGCCTACAATCTTGCCCGTATCAGGGTCTTCGATCGGATCACCCGTGCGGAAAACATCAAATACGTCCCCGTCACTGACAGCCTGCTGCATCTTCAGGTAGAGGCGGTCATTGGCACCGTAATTGATCCGGTCATCCTCAGAGTCAAGAATATAGCCAACACCCTCAACAGCATCCGGCTGGATGAAATCCTGTCTGGCCAATGCGGTCAGAAGCTGACTTACATCAATCTTCGCCTCAAGCCGTTCAACCGGTTTAAACACCACTTTCGGCTGTGGCCGAACCTGGCTCAGACCACCATTTTTCTTCTTTTTAACATCAAACCAGATTTCATTGCCCGGATAGATCAGATCGGGATTGGTGATATAGAGGTTTCTTTCCCATATTTTCAACCACTTTTCAGGGTCTTTAAAGAAATAGTTGGCAATATCCCAAAGGGTATCTCCCTTTTTAACTACATAGGGTTGCGGTAAATTCGGCTTGATATCCGCTTCACTCACTTTCTGGGGAGCTGCCAGCCTGTCGGCGGTTGCCTGAAGTGGAAATGTGCAGACAAGCAACAGCCATGTAATTACGAGAAAGTGTTGAAGTTTCATATGAAGCCCCCGATCCTAACCACTGAATTTATCAAAGATTGGCACATACTGATAAATAGCGCAACATCAGCGAACTCACAAATAAACGCGCCGGATTTTCAGCCTGTCAAGCAAGAGATATGAAATCAATCACTTTTGACGCCTGTTTTCGGCTCCTCACCGGCAATCAATCGCCGAATATTGCTCTGATGCCGCAGGATCATGATTCCCCCAAGCATTATACAGAGGCCGAACTCCACCCATGATGCCCGTAAAGAGAGAGTAAACAGTGGCAATGATATACCCGCAAGGATCGATGCCAGAGAGACATAACGCGTCAATCTGAATACAATAATCCAGACGGCAAAAGCACCGGCAGCCACCCATGGCAGCCACGGAATCACCACACCAAACATGGTGGCAACACCTTTGCCGCCCCTGAAACCAAGATATATCGGGAAGATATGCCCCAGAAAAGCCGACAGAGCCACTGCACCAATCAGCAACTCATCTACATCCAGTGCAATGGCTATGGCAACCGGAATCGTACCTTTGAGAATATCGGCCAGCAGCGTGATCGCACCGACTCTCTTGCCTCCCGTACGCATTGCATTGGTCGCACCGATATTGCCGCTGCCATGTTCTCGAGGATCCTTGCCTGTTAACAGACGTGCGAACAGCAGACCAAACGGAATGGCACCAATCAGATAGGCTGCAACAACGGCGGCAGGAAAGACCAGGGACAATAACATCTACCGAAGCTGACGATAACGGCTTCGGTTATCATCCAGAAGACTCTGCAAACGAGCCGCCTGCCCGCAACAGATATAGGTCGGCAAGACAGCCTCCAGACTTGCCGGAGTCCCGAACAGTTCCGGAAATGCCTCGCCATCAACAACATTATCATGCTGTAGCAGCTTCAGCTGATCCGTTGTAAGTAACGGAACGGGAAGCATCTGCATCAACAGCGCCATAATCTTCGCGGCAAAGCCCGGAACAGGAATCAGCAGGCGGCGGCGTCCCAGAACATTCATCAGCAGCTGCATCAGCTCCATAAAACTATAACGCTTCGGGCCACACAGGGCATAGCTGTTTCCAGTCACATGCTGGTTGCCAATGGAGGCAACAAAGGCTCTGGCAACATCCTCTACCCAGACCGGCTGAAAACGGGTATTACCCGCAATCACCGGCAGGATCGGTGCGAAACGGGTCATCGCCTTAAACCTGGTAAAAAAAGAATCACCCTCGCCATAAATCACCGATGGCCTGAAAATAGTCCAACGAAGACCGGACTGACGCACTCGAGCCTCGGCCTCACCCTTGGTTCGGGAATAGCGGCTCTCAGGCACTTTTCCGGCGCCCAGAGCGCTCATGTGAAGATATTGGGGAACACCCGCCTTTTTACAGGCCTGAAGAATATTATCTGTACCGGTCACATGGGCCGCATCGAAAGAGTAGCGACCGCGCTCAAACAGCAAACCGACAAGGTTGATCACACAGTCGCTACCGGCAACTGCCTCATCCAGACCACTACTGTCCGTAATATCTGCCTTGACCAGGCGGGCGCCGTTCACCAAGAGCTCTCTTGCCCGTTCAGGATGCCTGCAGACTACCGTTACATCGTAACCAGCGTTTATGGCCTGCCTGACAAGTACGTGGCCAACAAAACCGCTACCACCAATAATGCATACTTGCTTGGACATAACGCCTCCCTCAAAGAATCTGAACGATAAATCGAAGGTGCCATTATGCGAGAGGCTGACACAAGACGCAATGCAGGCATGAAGAAGACGGAAGGGCCGCTTTCAAAGCGGCCCTTTCTAGTCAATTACGATATTGATGAAGCCTCGGGAGAGTCGGCAAAGGTCTTCAGCTTCTGGGCTCTGGAGGGATGACGCAGCTTGCGCAGCGCCTTGGCTTCGATCTGGCGAATACGCTCACGTGTTACGCCAAACTGCTTGCCGACCTCCTCCAGGGTATGATCCGTGTTCATGCCAATGCCAAAACGCATACGCAACACCTTCTCTTCACGAGGCGTCAGGTTATCCAGCACCTCAAGCGTGGCCTCACGAAGCGCTTCATTCACCGCACCATCAAGCGGATTCTCTGCATTTTCATCCTCAACAAAGTCTCCCAGCTGGGAGTCTTCATCATCACCGATCGGCGTCTCCAGAGAGACCGGTTCCTTGGCCACCTCAAGAATCTGCTCAACCTTCTCAACCGGCATCTCCAGATGCTCCGCCAGCTCCTCCGGTGTCGGCTCACGGCCGATATTCTGGGCAATCTGACGTGAAACACGCATCATCTTGTTAATGGTCTCAATCATATGCACCGGAATACGGATAGTTCGCGCCTGATCGGCAATAGAGCGGGTAATGGCCTGACGAATCCACCAGGTCGCATAAGTGGAAAACTTGTAACCACGCCGCCATTCAAACTTGTCCACTGCCTTCATCAGGCCAATGTTCCCTTCCTGAATCAGGTCAAGGAAGCCCAGGCCGCGATTGGTATATTTCTTGGCAATGGAGATCACCAGTCGCAGATTGGCCTCAATCATCTCACGCTTGGCCTGGCGTGCCTTGGCTTCACCCATCGTCAGCTTGCGGGCAACACTCTTGAGTTCTTCCACACCCATCTCGCTTTCCTGCTCGACACGCTTTAAGCGCCGCTGGTTCTCACGAATCTTGCCGGCACACTGCTCGAATGCAGCCGCCCACGGCTTATCGCCATGCTCTTTCAGTATCTCATCGACCCAGCGCTCATTGGTTTCATTCGGCAGGAAGCTATCAATGAACAGCTTACGCGGCATCTTTGCCTTCAGTGCAAGATCGCGAATAGTCCGTTCATACTTGCGCACCCGCTCGACAGCATTTTTAAAGCGCTGTACCAGCATTTCGATCTGCTTGGTTGAGAATGGAATTGCAACCAACTCCATCAGCATGGCATCCAGCACTTCCTGCGTCTGTTTGGCCAGCTTCTCATCATCCGGCTTCCTGTCCAGCTTTTTCTTCAGCTTGACAAACTGATCATGTAGCGACTTGGCTGCCTCAAAATGCTGAAGCGCCTCCTCAAGCTGCTCCTCCTTGGTAATCACCGTCTCTTCCATCGGTGTACCGTCCGGTGTTGCCGTACGCGCCTTGATCGCTGCAGAGAGCTGATCAGGATCAAGCTTCTCCACATCTGCCGGCTCATCATCCTCCTCATCGCTCTTGTTCAGGCGATTTTCATACTCGGCAATTGCCGCCGCATTCACAACCTTGTCATCAATATCGAGAATATCGCGGAAATTCGGGCCATCTTCCAACTCAAGCTCGATCGCTTCATCACGGATTTCAATTACCCGCTCACCCAGCAGCATGATTTCGCGGAAGGTGGCCGGGCAAAGGCAGATCGCCTCATGCACCTGCAGTCGCCCCTCCTCAATACGGCGGGCAATCTCAATCTCACCCTCACGCGTCAACAGCTCAACCGTGCCCATTTCACGCAGATACATACGCACCGGATCATCAATACGGATTACCGTTCCCAGTGTTGTCGTATCCGCTCGCAGGGCAGAATCCTCTTTACGCAGGCGATCCTTGCGCATGGCATAGGCACCGGTCGGCGCACGTTCAGGGTCAACAACTTCAACCCCCATTTCCGTGAACAGATTGATGATCTGTTCAACACTGTCTGCTGAAACAAGGCCTTCGGGCAGGTGTTTGTTCAACTCATCATAAGTGATGTAACCCGCTTCCTTACCCTTGGCCATCAGGCTGCCAAGCTCTTTTACACGGAACTGATCAACTGCTTGTGTCATTCATTACCTCTGCGCTGCTCTTCAAGCTGCGCCTTAATTTTACGCCTCTGTTTATCCAGTCTAGCCAATTGCTGCTGCAAATGCATTTTCTCAGCAATATTTCCTGTTGCCTCTGCAGATTTGTGCAACAGAAACTTTTCCAACATATCCAGCACCACACTGGCAAACTCCAAATCTGACTGAGGCTCCTGACTGATCCAGCGGGAAACTGTTTGAGCAACAGTCTGGTCCTCGGGGAACTCCCGTTGCAACTGTCCCGCGATATTATCGTTTTTCTCCGCTTTGGAGCCTGCCAGCGAAAAGGCGCGCGTGTATAGCAAACTATACAGCTCACTGTCAAGAATAAACTCTTTTGCTTCGGGCGGAAGATCCTTAAACCGCGCCGGCTTTTGCAACAGACCGGCCATAAATTTCTCCTGCACCAGATTGACAACACGTACAGACAGCGGCCTTGAGGGCGCCTCAGAACGACGTCTGCCGCCCGGAGCATGCAACCGAATATTCGTCGCCTTCTCCACCTCCTGACGCCACGCCTGACGCAAATAATCATCCTGCATGGTGGCCAGCATGGCATCCGCCTTTTTCGCCATCCTTGCGCGTCCATCCGCCCCCTGACCAGCCAGCTTTTTCAGCCCCAGCAGCCATGTATCAAGCACCGGGCGAGACTTATGCTGAATACGCTGCGCAAACGCCTCGCCACCCTCCCTGTCCACCAGCGAGTCGGGATCCTCCCCATCAGGCAGATAAAGAAACTTCGGCGCATGCTCCGCCTTGAGAATCGGCAGCATGCGCTCCAGCGCCCGCCAGGCCGCCTGCTTACCTGCCCGGTCGCCATCAAAACAAAATACCGGCCGATCATGCAGACGAAGAATCTCCCGAATCTGGTGCTCGCCAATAGCCGTCCCAAGCGGTGCCAGTGCAATCGGCAGGTCATGTGCAGCCAGCGCCAGCACATCCATATAACCCTCAACCACCAGCAGCAGCTTACGCCTGCGGATCTCATCACGATGCTCTGCAAGGCCGTAGAGCAGGTCAGACTTATGAAAAAACGGCGTTTCCGGCGAATTCAGATACTTGGCCGTTTTTTCATCCCCGAGCACGCGGCCACCAAAACCGACCACTTTTCCACGCCTGTCCCGGATCGGAAACATCAGGCGATTGCGAAACCTGTCCACATAGCCGCGATCACCCTTGAACAACACGCCAATCGCTTCCAGTTGCGCCGCAGTTTTTGAGTCACTGCCAAAACAGCGCTGCATGAATCCGTAGCCGGCAGGCGCAAAACCAAGCCTGTATTTACGGACGATTTCATCCGGCAGCTTGCGCCGTTGCAGATAGCTCCGGGCCACCGCACCATTTTCTCCGGCAAGCTGCCTGGCAAAGATATCCGCCACCTGGGCCAGCATCTCCAGCGCCCTGTTCCTGCGCTCGGTTTCACCGGGTTCGGATGCGGCCTGTTTGGGGATCTCAAGACCCGCCTTCTCCGCCAGATACTCCACTGCCTCGGGGAAAGCGTAGCCATCATGCTCCATTAGAAACTGAAAAGCGCCCCCCCCCTTGCCGCAGCCAAAGCAGTAGTAGAGCTGCTTATCCGGGGAGACGGAAAAAGAGGGGCTCTTCTCATGATGAAAGGGGCATAACCCCATCATATTTGAGCCGGAACGCTTCAGCTCAACATGCCTGGCGATTATTTCGACCAGATCTGTACGCGCCAATACCTCATCCAGAAATGCCGGTGGAAAATGGGCCATGATCTTATCCGGTTACATGCAGCAGCTTACGCAAGCAGGCGTTCAACCCTGAAGCTGTTGTTTTACCAGTGATGACACCAGGCCCATATCGGCCCTTCCCTGCAATTTCGGGCGGATAATTGCCATCACTTTGCCCATATCACGCATTCCTTCCGCACCGGATTCGGAGATAGCCTGAGTAATAACCTGAACCACCTCCTCTTCGGAGAGCTGTTCGGGCATGTAGGCCTCAAACACTTTAGTTTCCTCAAGCTCCTTTGCGGCAAGATCATCACGGCCCGCTTCAGCATATTGACCGGCTGCATCCCTGCGCTGTTTGATCATTTTGGCGGCCACGGCAACCACATCCTCTTCTTCCAGAGGCCTGCCCAGCTCAATCTCCTTATCCTTTAAGGCCGCACGGAACATCCGGATAGCACCGAGCCTCAGCTTGTCGCCATCCTTCATAGCCTGTTTCATATCATTGGTAATCTGCTGCAGTAACATGGCTCTATCCTTTCTAAAAAAATATACCCCTGAAATTCAGGGCATCCGATATTTTCAAACAAAAATGCCGGACGCTCAGGCCCGGCATTTTATATCACAATCTAAGCGAATATGCTTCAGCTATCTGCCCTAATACTCGCGATTCTCGCGCGAACGCATACGACGCAGACGCTTCATCAAACGCTTGCGGGCTGCCGCTTCCTTACGCTTGGCCGCAACAGAGGGTTTCTCATAGGCCTCACGACGACGGCACTCACTGATAACACCAGCACGCTCAACCTGTTTGCGAAAGCGCTTAAGTGCCAGTTCGATAGGCTCATCCGGGTTTAATTTAATTCCAGGCATGTTAAACATCACCCCCTTTGGGTCTGTTCCAATAAAATTAACGGCTGCACCAGATACTCAAAGTCGTATGCGGCTCAGGATAAGCCGCCAAAATCAAAAACATAAGTCATTGATTTTGTAAGCAAAGCTAAAACCACGTTTTTGGCTTTGCGTTAAACGGAATAAGTACAGAGGGGCACTTATTCGTATCTTAATAGCCACCGTTGCAATCTTTCTCTCGCCTCTGCACGCTTGGCCATACTTGCAAAACAGCCGCCATGCAGTGGTTAAAAAGGGTCGCGCATTATGAGCAACATCGACGCCAAGTCAAATAAAGCCGGCAAAAATACTGCCAAAGGCGTGGTGCGCGCCGCATCCACCGTCGGCAGCTGGACCATGCTCTCCCGTATTCTCGGGTTTATCCGGGATGTCATTCTGGCCCGTGTGCTTGGCGCAGGCCCGCTTGCCGACGCCTTTTTTGTTGCCCTCAAGCTGCCCAACTTCTTCCGGCGCATGTTTGCCGAAGGCACCCTTACCGTTGCACTGGTGCCCGTACTGGCCGACGAAAGACAGAAGGGCACAGAGGCGGTGCATGCCTATTTGAATGCACTGGCCACACTGCTGCTGGTTGTGCTGCTGCTGTTTACCATCGCCGGTATCATTTTCATGCCCTGGCTGTTGCTGGGCTTTGCCCCCGGTTTCCATGACGAACCGGATCGCTGGCGCCATGCACTGCAGCTGGCACGCTGGATGTTTCCCTATCTGTTACTAATCTCGCTGACAGCCATGGCCTGGGCCGTACTCAATGCTCACAAGCGATTCTCGCTTGCTGCTGCCAGCCCGGCCTTACTCAATGTTGCCATGATTTTTGCCGCGATTGTTCTGGCTCCCTCTTTTGATAATCCGGCACAGGCGCTTGCTGTCGGCGTTGTGCTTGGCGGCATGCTGCAGCTTGGCATCCAGTTTCCGGCGCTGAAACGTATCGGCTGGATTCCAAGGCTCTCTTTCAGATTCAGAAACCCGGCCATTTCACAGACACTGAAACTGTTTGGCCCGGCACTGCTTGGTGTTGCCGCCGTGCAGATCAATATTCTGGTCGGCACAATCCTTGCCACTCTGCTTCCGGCAGGCGCTGTCTCCTATCTCTATTTTGCCGACCGTATTGTGCAGCTGCCGCTGGCCCTGTTTGGTATCGCCATGGGAACAGCCTTACTGCCTGCCCTGTCGGAACATCTTGCCAACGGGCGCGAAAGTGAAGCCAGGGATGATCTGCGCAATGGCCTGGCATGGCTGACATGGATCACCCTGCCTGCTGTGGTCGGCATTTTCATGCTGGCGGAACCGATCATTGCCACACTGTTTGAACACGGGAAGTTCACACATACAGCCACTATTGCAACGGCCCAGGCACTGAAGGCCTATGGCCTGGGCCTGGTTGCATTCTGCTGGATACGCGTACTCTCCACAGCCTGTTATGCCGGAAAGGATGCCAGAAGCCCGATGAACTTTGCCATCATCGGCGTGGCCGCCAACATCCTGCTGGCCGTTCTCCTGATGCAGCCGCTGGCTCACGTTGGTCTGGCGCTGGCCACTTCACTGGCAGCCTTTGTCAATGTCGGGCTGCTGATTTATCATGTGAAAAATCAGCATGGCGCCATTTTTGATAAAAACAGCAGCCGGCGCATGCTCAGAGCCCTGCTTGCCTGCCTGCCCATGCTGCTCTTTCTTGTTGGTCTGCCAAAGTTATGGGCACTGCCTCAGACAGACAAGTGGATGCAGGCGCTCTGGCTGGGTATTGCCATACCCGGCAGTGCCGTCATCTTCTTTGGAGCCGCTTTTCTGCTGGGAGAAAAAAGCCTGTTGAGAAGGGGGAAAAGCCATGCGGCGTGATATTATTGTTTTTGATACCGAGACCATTCCCGATGCACGGGCCAGCCGCCAGTTGCTTGGCAGGCATGAACTCTCCGATATTGAAGCCCGTGATGCCTTAAGCAGCTATTTTCTTGAAAAAACTGATGGCAGGAATGATTTTCCGCGCCAGCCGTTTCACCAGATTGTCGCGATCAGTTATGCCCATCTGATTGCCGAGCCCGGCGAAGAGGGCGTGGAGCTGGTGGTCCGCAGAATTGCATCGGGCGGAGATGCGGCCAGCAGTGAAACGGAACTGCTGGAGGGCTTTTTCGGCCTGATCGAGAAGCGCGCACCGCAGATTGTCAGCTTCAATGGCAGGGGCTTTGATGTGCCGGTACTGAAATATCGTGCCATGGTGCACTCACTCTCATGCCCTCGCTGGTTCTCCGAGGGGGATAAGTGGAACAATTACGATACCCGTTATTCGCACAAATATCATCTGGACCTGCTCGAAGTCCTGTCCGACTTCGGAGCTTCGGCCCGCTGCTCCATGCATGAGGTGGCCTCAGCCTTCGGCATTCCGGGCAAGCTGGAGACAGCCGGCGATGATGTACGCGGCATGTATGAAAATGGTCAAATTGACGATATTCGCAATTACTGCGAAACTGATGTCTGCACCACGCTGCTGATTTTCCTGCGCTGGCAACTGTTCAACGGCGGCCTCTCGGAAAGTGCATACGCGCGCGCCACTCTGGGTCTGCGCAACTACCTTGAAGAAGAAGCCGCATCACGCCCACATCTGGCGCAATATCTAAAAGCGTGGGATCAGCACTGATGCGGTTTACTATTAAGCTTGTGCCAAATTAAATATCTATCACCATATTTCGGCCAGAAATAATCCAAGCGCCCCTATCAGTTTAATTTTTGAAACTGAACTTCTTTTCCCTGAAAAGCCGCAGGCAGATATCCACGGCATCCGCATCATACCATGTGCCACGTTTAGTCTCGATCTCCTTCAGCGCCACATCAATACCAAGAGCGGGCCGATAGGGACGATGGCTGGATATTGCCTCAAGCACATCCGCAACAGCCACAATACGCGCCTCCAGACAGATTTCATCACCCTTCAGGCCCTGCGGATAGCCCGTGCCATCCAGACGTTCGTGATGCTGGTGTGCAATATCGGCAATCGGCCAGTGAGAAGGAATATCTTTCAGGATATCGTAACCAACCTGGCAATGGCTTTTGATGATCTCAAATTCTGCCGCTGTCAGTTTTGTCGGTTTGCTCAACATTTCTGCAGGCACGTAAATCTTGCCGATGTCGTGAATGGCAGCACCCATTCTCAGTGCATCAATCCGCTCACTGTCCAATCCCATTTCCTGGGCAATACTGCGTGCAAGTTCAGAGACCCGCTGCTGATGCCCGGCTGTATATGGATCCCGGGCCCCGATCGCCTTGGACATGGCCACAATAGAACCGATGAGGCTTGCTCTCAATTTTTTCTGCGCCTCATGTCGTTCGGTGATATCAAGCACAGTTCCAAGGGAACGCAGGGGCTTGCCGTCCTCATCATAGCAGGTCTCACAGCGTTCGTTGACCCATTTCACCCGGCCGTCGGCAAACAGCAGTCGATGTTCAATATCGTAGGGCTTTTTACCCTCCACCGAGGATATGTAAGCCATATTCACGAAGTCGCGGTCATCCGGATGCACAGTGTCGAGAAATGCCTCATAGGATGCACCGAACTTTGCCGGATCCACTTCAAACAGGCGGTAGACCTCGGCTGACCAGACCAGTTCGTTGCTCACCAGATCGAGAGTCCAGTGACCCATGTGCGCGATACGTTGCGCTTCCTCATACCGGGCCCGGATATTCCGGAGAGTCTCCTCGGCACGTATGCGCTCAGTGATATCCAGCATTGTTCCGATCACTGCCGGCTTTCCCTGATAATGTGTGGCTGAACCGAACACCTCGGCCATAATGACTTTCTTATCCTTGGTCACACCCCTGAATGTGTAGTGAATGCTTTTTTCTTTACCCTCAACACGCCTGCGGAGATTTTCAGAAACTGTCGGCCAGTCTTCATCAAGCACCACCTGCTTCGGCCCAAGTCGATCGATAAGTTCTTCCTCGGCGTAGCCAAATATCTCCGCCAGCTTGGGATTAACATATTTGAATAAACCATTCTGAACAAGGTAGATACCCGCCAGCGATTTATCAGCCAAATCCCTGAACTTTTCCTCGGATGCTACAAGCGCTTCCTCGACCCGTTTTCGCTCGGTTATATCAGCAATGGAAACCAGTACATGCTCCCATGTATCCTCACATCCCGGTACTATCACAACTTGAATGATGATATCAATGAACTCACCAGTTAGCATTTTCGTTACTGCTTCACTGGAGAAGAAAGTTTTACCTTCAGCCAGAGCAAGCAACTCTTCTCTGAAGACCTCGAATGACTCTTTGGTAAAGGTTTTGTCTATCCCTTCCAGCAGCTCTTTCCTGCTCCTGGCTCTGTACAGATTCAACGTAGCTTTATTGATGCCAATAACCCTGGTCTTCCTTACACACTCATGCACTGCTTCCGGCTGGCTTTCAAAGTATGCTCTCAGGTCATCCACTCCTGATGCCTTTAACTGATCAATGTATTGCTTCACATCTGAAAAATTCTTGTGCCATAGAGAGATTGGAGCCTCATCAAAGAGAACATGGAACATTTCATCCGGGTGTCCCATTTTCCTGTTACCGGTTTTTGTCTTGCTTCGTTGAGTCATACTTCACCCCAATCCACGGAAATTGTATATAGGACAGGTGCGATTTTTATGGCT
Organism: uncultured Zetaproteobacteria bacterium; assembly: GCA_964559845.1. Lineage (GTDB taxonomy): Bacteria > Pseudomonadota > Zetaproteobacteria > Mariprofundales > Mariprofundaceae > WSZY01. Next base: position 16,273 of record CAZLJF010000035.1, read on the forward strand.
CTAACTAGCAGGCACTGCCTTTCCTCAGCATTTCCACAGCTCTTTGGCGAGCGTGTTTCTATCTTTTTTCATCGCCATTCGTATCGAATTTTTAGAGTATAATTCAAAGTTTGTTTAAATGCCATTAAGCCTTGTGAATCACCATTTTTGATAAAGTTCCGGAAGGACTCGATTCCATTGATATGGCAGAAGCCATCACGGCAAGTCCATTCGCCCCATGATGGGCCTGAAAACGCTTTGAATAACCGACATCAACTATCTCCTAAACAAGGTAAGCGCAAACTATTTGCTCCCTGACTGCTTTTCCCCTAATCCGAAGTTGCATATCACGGATTCAAATCAAGAGCATAAAAAAAAGAGGCTCCACCGGAGCCCCTTTGTATTTCAGACCAAAGAAAAACTACTCACGCAGCAGCTCGGTGATACCGGTCTTGGAGCGGGTCTTCTCATCCACCTTCTTCACAATCACGGCGCAATAGAGGTTCGGGCCGCCGGCCTTGCCGGGCATGGAGCCGGACACTACCACCGAATATGGCGGCACCTCACCGTAATAGGTCTCACCGGTTTCACGGTCATAGATACGGGTCGATTTGCCGATATAAACGCCCATTGAGAGCACGGAGCCTTCACGGACAATCACACCCTCCACCACTTCGGAGCGTGCGCCAATGAAGCAGTTATCCTCAATAATGGTTGGTGTTGCCTGCAGTGGCTCAAGCACACCGCCAATGCCAACGCCGCCGGAGAGATGCACATTCTTGCCGATCTGGGCGCATGAACCGACGGTTGCCCAGGTATCCACCATCGTACCCTCATCCACATAGGCGCCGATGTTCACATAAGACGGCATCAGCACCACCTTCTCACCAATGAATGCTCCTTTACGCACCGTTGCAGGCGGCACAACACGGATGCCGGCCTTGCGAAACATCTGTTCACCCCAGCTGGAGAACTTCATCGGCACTTTGTCGAAATAGTTGGCGTCACCACCATGAATCAGCTGATTGTCATGCAGCTTGAAAAAGAGCAGTACCGCCTTTTTCAGCCACTCATTGCTCACCCATGTGCCGTCATTGCCTTTTTCGGCGACACGGACACCGCCATCGTCCAGCAACTGAATGGTATGTTCAACGGCATCGCGGATTTCCGCATCGGCTGAACGCATATCCCACTCGTTTCGCGTTTCCCATGCCTTTTCGATAACTTCCTGCAGGTGATTCATATGCAAACTCCTTTATTGCGAATGCAAATACTCCATAAGCATGGAACCGACGCAAGCCTGACGATCCGGGTTTGACTCTGATACATATACGGTTTAAATATAAGAGGCGGGATATAACAGAGATGAAGTACTGGCATACGGTAACAGCGATATGTTTTATAGTGGCAGGCGTAAATACGGACATATCGGCCGAATCGTTTTTTGACCGCAGCAGAGCATCCGGACAGACAAACAAGGCTTTAAACAGCAAACAGAAATCATCAGCCACAAAAAGTGAACACTCAAAAAGCAAACCTCAATTTAAAGCCATTCCACTTTTTAACAATCGAAGTTCGGCAATTCCATTGCCGAAAAATACCGGAGCCTTTCCAGGTTTTATTGAAAGACAGGAAACCCTGAAAACCGCCAAACAGCTAATGAAAACAGCCCCTGAAACGATCAATATGCCGCCACTTGTCATGACCGGGCTTGGCAAACAAACACCAGAAGCCCCCACTTAATTATGAATAAACTGTCAGGATGAAAGAAGGAGGTATCAATATAAAAAGCGTTGGGATGACTATTGCTCTGACCGTTGCGCTACTTTGGGCGAACCAGTCAATGGCAATCATGTACACGATGAGTATCCCTGTAACCGCACAAAACCTGGATCGTTCAGTACAGGCAGTCAGAGTTACTTGTCACCTGTTCAGGGGCAACTCCCCCATCGAGGGCGCGTTTAGTCACGCTCAGGCTCCTGTAACAGAATGAATCGCCCCGGTTTCATCGGAGGCGTTTTTGTTTGAGTCATCATGCTGCTCT
>CAZLJF010000036.1:0-17050 GCA_964559845.1 uncultured Zetaproteobacteria bacterium
ACATGCATCCTGGCCAGGATCTCCTTTTCAAGCCGAACGGGGTAGCTTTTTACAGTGATAACACCCCCTTCCCTGCCATCGATTGCCTCGCTTGCATTGATCACAAGATTGCTGATCACCTGACGTACCTGTCCTGCATCGGCATTGATGAGAGGCAGTGAATCATCAAAGTTGTAAACAATCTCTCCCTGACCATCCAGTTTCGCATATATGCTGGCATTCAGGCTGCCACGCATGCCCTGAAGCAGTCTGGCCATATTCAGGGGCTTGATGCTGTATCTCCCCTGCCCTGAATAGGCAAGCATCTGGTTGCAGAGATCCGCAGCCTTCTGGCATGCCTTATTGATCCGTTCACAGTGATCATGTGCTTCATGGTCGGGGCCTGTTGATATGGATACCAGCGATGCACTGCCCATAATCGCTGTCAACAGGTTGTTAAAATCATGGGCGATGCCGCCTGCCATGACCGCCAGAGACTCGGCCCTCTGCAACCTCTCCATCCGCTCGCGAACCCGCTCCTCCTCTTCAACGTCCCGTTGAATCACAATGCACCGGGAAACGCGGCCGCTATCACGATCCAGCATGGGTGAAAAGCTGCTCATCATATTGACTTCGCTGCCGTCTTTACGGCGAAGATGCAACTTACCCCGCCATGGCTTGCCGATCATCGATTGACCGCCCCTGAAAAACTCCAAAGCCTGATCAATATTGGAATAGATATCTTTCCAGTTTTTCCCTGATAGCTCCTCCCGCTTATATCCCGAAAGATGTTCAAATGCAGGGTTGGCATATTCCACCAATCCGCCCCGTGAAAAGATTGCAATGGCATCGGTGGCATGCTCCAGCGCGCTCCTGAAAGAGCTGAGATTGCCAAGAAGCTCACTGTTCTCAAACCGTAAGCTGATGGTTTTAAGATAATTTTTCTGAAGTCCTTTGGCCGCAATCGTAAGCATTACGAGAAGGAAGAGGATAAGTCCGGCCACACCGAGGTGAACCCTGTCCATCCGGGCAGCAAACCATATGCTCTGCGATATCAGGATAGGGTATGCGAATAGCAGACAGACAGGGAAATAGATGCTTGCTACAGAGAGTCCTCCAATCATTGCCAGGGCCACAAGTGTCAATACAAAAAACTGGGTAATCAGATTATCCGCAGGCATAAAAAGGAACAGTCCTGTAGCCCAGACCAGCCCGGAGGCCCCCCAGAGGATCAACAATAAGCGCCGGATCTCTTCACACCGCCGGGGATCATGCACTTCAGCAAGCCATCTGCGGCTCAGGAATATCCGCATTGCAAGCATGAGATAGATGGCAGCAATCCAGAGTCCCAGATAAAGATGGGGTGAAAAGTCTGAAAAGAGATAGGCGACAAACAGAGCCAGTGGACTTGCTCCCATCATCCCAGACAGGCTCTGTTCAAGGAAAAAGCGCGTCTGCTCCACCCTGAGCGCTGTGGCATAGGAAGCGGAAAGGATACCGGAACTTTCAGTCTTTCTCAGTCTCTCTTTGATTAGAAGCGCCCCCGACAGATATCTCGATCCTGTTTTGAATAGTTGATAGACGAGATTTATTGCACTTTCAAGTATAAAACGCAAAAAAAACAGTGCGCTGGTAACTACATAAAATGCGACATACTCAACTGAAGAGAGTACTCCAGATATATTCAAACCGGGATATATCCGAATAGAAATGAGGGGAAAGGCGTATGCCACCCGCCCTGTAGGCGCAAACCACCCCTGAATCCATCAGCCTGCGATAAAGTTCAGCATGGGCCTGCGAATCCAGCTGTTTATGCCGAAACGTGACGATGCCTGCATATCTGCCGGTCTGACCTGGCGTTAACAGTTGCAGTTCATCAAAGGCGGAAATTTGTGTCATCAGTTCGCTTGAGCGTGCAAGCAGCGCTGCCTGTACCTGCGCCATACCGATCTCTTCAAACAGTGACAGGCTGGCATTGAGTGCGTGGATGCCCAGCATATTCGGGCTTCCGGGTTCAAATCGTCTGGCCGATGTGGCCGGCTGCCATTTAAGTGCATCAAAATCCCCGATCTGCTCAACCATATGCCAGCCGAACTGATGCAGTGATAATTGCTCTCGCCACTCCGGGTTTACATAGAGAAGCGCAATGCCTTCCGGGCCAAGCATCCACTTATGGGCATCGGCAACCACAGCGCCGGCATGCATCACCTGCACATCAAACTGAAGTGCGCCAAGACTCTGGATGGCATCGACACAGAAAAAGATCCCTCTCCGACTACAACACTCTCCCAGCCTCACCAGGTCCATCCTGAGACCCGTTGCAAACTGGACGGAGCTTACCGCAACCAGCCGTGTGTTTTCGTCAATCAGCTCCAGCATGGCGCCTTCGGGATCATCACCCGAAATATCGGCCAGCCTTAGTTCAACGCCTTTTGATTTCAGTGATTCCCAGACGATACGGTTGGATGGAAACTCCTGATTCGTGGAGACAATATTATCACCTGCCTGCCAGTCCAGCCCATAGGCAATCAGAGAAAGCCCTTCGGATGTATTTTTCAGCAGAGCAATATCGTCAGTGGATTCGGCATTCACCAGCCGTTTCAGACGCCCGCGAAGCTGTCGCTCCACCTGCATCCATTGCGGATAATCTGCCGCCCCCTGTCGCATGTTCTCTTCTGCAAAGGCATTGACAGCTTCGGCGGTTCGCCGCGGCCAGATGCCAACTGCAGCGTGATTCAGATAGATGAGTTTCTCATCAAGCGGAAACTCAAAATCAATATCCGGCATCAATCAGTTTCTGCCAGCTTCTCTTCCCTCTCTTTTTCTTTACTCTCTTCCCTGGGCTTGGCTGCCGGGGCCCTCTTTCTTGCAGGCGCACGTTTACGAGCAGGCTTTTTCCCGCTCAGTTCGGCATCTGAAGGCCACTCTGCAAATGGAAAAGGCCTCTCTTCGCTATTGTAGGTCAGATAACGGAACACCTGATAGATAAAGGTGGAGAGCTGGGCACCGAACGAAAGTACCTTTCCGTTTTTGTTGCCTGTAAACAGTACGGACAGAAACTGAAAAAAGACAACAACAGCCAGGACAACCTCAGCCACACTGTAAATGATGGCAAACAGCAGCATAAAGAGCAGGCGAATCCATGCATTCGCATCCTTCACGTGCACTTTCAGTTCACTTGATACTCTCTCTTCACTCATAACATCACCTTAGCCCAACAGCGGTGCAATCACAAGTGATACAATCGCCATCACATTGATCAGGATATTCATCGAAGGACCCGATGTATCCTTGAACGGATCGCCCACGGTATCGCCCACCACTGTCGCCTTGTGCACATCCGAACCCTTGCCGCCCAGATTGCCTTTCTCGACATATTTCTTGGCATTGTCCCAGGCACCGCCGGCATTGGCCATCATCAGCGCCATCAGCACACAACAGACCAGTGCACCGGCCAGCATGCCACCGAGCGATTCAGCGCCGAGCCCGAAACCGACCACCACCGGTGCCGCGACTGCCAGCACGCCCGGCAGCACCATTTTCTTCAGCGCGGCCGTGGTGGCAATCTCCACACATCTGGCATGATCCGGTTCAGCCTTACCCTCCATCAGGCCCGGAATTTCACGGAACTGGCGGCGAATCTCCTTGATCATCTCAAAAGCCGCATCACCTACGGCGGTCATGGTCAGAGAAGCGACCAGAAACGGGAAGATGCCACCGATGAACAGGCCGATCAGCACCAGCGGTTCATTCAGGCTGAGCGAGAAGCCCTCATGATGCAGCGATACAGTTTCCACAAAAGCGGCGATAATGGCCAGCGCTGCCAGCGCTGCTGCACCAATCGCAAAGCCCTTGCCAATAGCGGCCGTGGTGTTGCCCAGTTCATCGAGTGAGTCGGTGATCTTGCGTGTCTCCTCACCCATGCCGGACATCTCGGCAATACCGCCGGCGTTATCAGCGACCGGGCCATAGGCATCTATCGCCATGGTGATGCCAACGGTGGCCAGCATGCCGACAGCCGCAATGCCAACGCCATAGATGCCTGCCAGCAATGTAGATACGTAAATGATAGCGGCAATGGTCAGGACCGGAATCACAACCGACTGCATGCCGACAGCGAGGCCCGAGATCATCACCGTAGCAGGGCCGGTTTCACCCGCTTTGGCGATATCACGCACCGGTTTGCCGCCAGTATAATATTCGGTGACAACACCGATAATGATGCCGCCGACAGCGCCGGCGACAATGGCGCCCCAGACCGCCGCATCTACCTGAACCGTGCTGACGATGAAAAAGGCGGCAACAATAAACACCAGTGATGCGCCAGTAGTGCCGATTCGCAGTGCAAGCTGTGGATCTTTGTTGGCAGATGCCTTGACCAGACCAATGCCGATAATCGAGCAGACCAGGCCCGTTGCAGCCAGCGCCAGCGGCAGAAACATCAGCGACTGCTGAGTCCCCAGCGGATCAAGCACATCGGCCGCCATGGTTGAGGCCATAGCAATGGTGGCAATAATGGCGCCACAGTAGGATTCGAAGATATCCGAACCCATGCCGGCCACATCCCCCACATTGTCGCCAACATTATCGGCAATCACACCGGGATTGCGCGGATCATCCTCCGGAATACCGGCTTCGATCTTGCCGACCAGATCAGCACCGACATCGGCGCTCTTGGTAAAGATGCCACCACCCACACGCGAGAAGAGGGCAACCGATGATGCGCCCATACCAAAGCCGTGGATGGCATGGGCTGTTTCGGGATCACCACCGAAAAAGAGATAGAGGGTGCCAAGACCGAGCAGACCGAGCGAGGCAACCGTCAGCCCCATAATCGAGCCACCGTAAAAGGCGATGGTCAGTGCGGTTGCAGCCCCTTCATGCCGGGCTGCTGTGGCGGTGCGCACATTCGCCTTGGTGGCAGCAAACATGCCGAAATAGCCGGCAAGTGCCGAACAGACGGCGCCGACCAGGAAGGCGATGGTGGTATTCATACCCAGCGTGAAGAGCAGTATGATGGCGACAATGACAACAAACACGGCCAGAATCGAGTATTCACGTTTCATGAACACCATGGCGCCAAGATGGATGGCTGCGCCAATCTCAATGACTTTACCCTCGCCTGCCGGGTATTTCTTTACGGCCTGATACAGAAGCAGTGCGATGACCAGTCCAATGATGCCAAAAACGGCCGGAATCATATTTTCACCCATACAAGTTCTCCCCGTTATGTTTGCCCCGCTTTTACTCTGCCCATAAAAAAGGCGATTGATTTCTCAACCGCCTTTATAGATCGAAAACGGCAAACCGGTCAAGGTAAACCTGTCAGGAGAGGCCCTGCTCTTTCCGGGTATGACGTGCAATTGACCCCATAATTTCAGCACGCGCCTCTTCAGCACCCTGCCAGCCTGTTACTTTCACCCATTTGTTTGGTTCAAGATCCTTGTAGTGTTCAAAAAAGTGCTTTATCTGATCAATCAGAAACTTCGGCAAATCCTCCGGCCCCTGCACATGATCATAAACAGGATTCAGCCGGGATACAGGTACAGCCAGCACCTTGGCATCCATGCCGGCCTCATCTTCCATCTGCAGCATGCCGATCGGGCGGCAAGGCACCACACAGCCCGGAACCAGCGAAAACTGGGAAACCACCAGTACATCCGTCGGGTCGCCATCATCCGAAAGTGTGTTGGGTACAAAACCGTAATTGCATGGATAGTGCATGGCCGTATGCATGAAGCGATCAACAAAGACAGCGCCGGAAGCCTTGTCCAGTTCATACTTGATCGGGTCAGCGTGTTGCGGCACCTCGATCACCACATTGATATCATGCGGCGGATGTTCACCTGCCGGAATTTTACTGAGATCCATAATGTTCACTCCCGATGAAATATTTGGCGCATTGTAGGGTCACGATAATTTCAAACAAGCCAATTCTCCATCAATTCCCTAGACTACGCTTATGATTATCGTATCGGTTCACGAACAAAGGCTGTATCACCGGCGAAAAACCGGGGTCTGGTACAGCTATCCCGTCTCCACTGCCGCAAGCGGCACAGGCAATATCGAAGGGAGTTTGCAGACGCCACTGGGCAAACATCGTATTGCGGAAAAAATTGGCGATGGTCTTCCTCTACACACTGCATTCAAGGCACGCGAACCTGTCGGGATTTACAGCCTGTCAAACCACGAATTGACATACCTGCCATGGATGGCTCACAAGCAAAAGTCACGAACGATTTTTGCGGATTCATCAGACTGGATACTGACACGTATCCTGTGGCTTGAAGGGATAGAAACCGGAAAAAACAGACGCGGCAGGGTCGATACGAAGTCACGCTACATCTATATCCACGGCACACACGATGAGAAATCGATTGGCACTCCTGTTTCCCACGGCTGCATCCGTATGCATAACCTGGATATGCTGGAGCTGTTTGAATACACACACCATGGCGAACTGGTGAAAATCGTGGCTTAGCTGTGCTCCGGCTCCTTACCGCTTCTCATTCTTGCCATCAGAATCCCTGCCTCGTAAAGCAGCAGCATCGGCAGCGCCAGAAGCGTTTGTGAAATAATGTCCGGCGGGGTCAGAATTGCGGCGAAAATAAAGGCCCAGACAATCACATAGCGCCGTTTGGCCGCCAAACTCCCGGTCTTTACCAGATCAAGGCGAACCAGAATCAACACCACAATCGGAATCTGAAAACTCAGGCCAAATGCAAACAACAGCTTCAGCACCAGCGTCAGATACTCTTTCACAGCAGGCATCGCCTGGATGGTCTCGGTAGAGAAACCCAAAAAGAACTCGAATATCAATGGAAAGACGACATAAAAGGCAAATGCACCACCGGCAAACAGCAGCAGAAGGCTGGCAGTAAAATAGCCTGCAAACACCCGCCGCTCATGCCGATAGAGACCCGGCGTAACAAAGGCCCATAACTGATAAAAGGTAACAGGAGCCGTCACGAAGATACTTAACACCAGCGCAATTTTCAGGTAGGTAAAAAAGACATCCGGGGCATTCAGAAACACCAGCGGCGTACCGGGCGGCAGTGCTGCCCGAAGCGGCATGGAGATAAAATTGAACACTTCATCGGAGAAGTTCATCAACACAGCCACGCCAATCACATAGGCAAGCGCAGCAATTTTCAGGCGGATTCGAAGCTCCTGAAGGTGGGAGAGGAGGGATACTTGTGGAGGCCCCTCCGGGGAGATATCAGGGGATGGGTTCATTCCGGTTTCTTGTCATCCGCCATCTTGTCAGGCCTGGACTCATCGTCCGGCATGGTGCTCAGGCCTCCGGAAACAGCATCCTTGACTTCATTCACCTCGCTACGAAGTTCTGCGGTCTCCTGATACAGCTGATGTTTGATCTCCCCCATCCATCTGCGGGCATGGCGAATCGTATTTCCCACCTGTGAAACAAGTTCAGGCATCCGCTCCGGCCCCAACACCAGAAAGGCGACGATACCGATCAGCAGCAGCTCAAGCAGTCCAATATCAGGCATGGCTCAATCCGTTATAACAGACGACAGTGATCAGGACGACTTGTTTTCATCCTTGGGAGCATCCGATTCTTTTGCATCCTCTTCCTTGGATGGCTCATCAGATATGTTCTTGCGAAAACTCTTGATCCCTTTGGCAAGGCCGCTGCCGATCTCGGGCAGTTTTCGTGCACCGAAAAGCACCAGCACAATCACCAGAATAAGAATCAGTTCAGTTGTACCTAGTCCCATTATCTTCCTCCAGACCGTTCAGCACCTGTCTCTCATGCAACGGGTGCGGCAAGCCTACATGCAGCAGCAAATAAATATAAGTGCCGCCCTCTCCTCTTTGTCCCCATGACTATCCGGCCACCAGCAGCGGCATCGGGCAATCCAGGCCATCGGCAATGGCACGCAACAGCTCGCCCTCTTTCACCGAGATAACACCATTGCATACAACAGAGTGCAGTGCAGCCTTCAGAACCAACTCTTTCAAATGGGGGGTGGCCATGTTCAACTCAGTCAATGCCTTGTCAAAATGAGAAAGACGGGCATCTTTTTTATCCGGTATCGGATACTCCTCGTCCGTCAGCAGAGCCATTGACTCGGTAAACACCGATGCTGCCTTTTCCCCGTGGCCTGTCCTTGCCAACAGTGCAAGCAGCACGGCAGTATGTGGAAGGATTGTCTTAATCCGGTGATATTTTACTGGCATGGGAGGGCTTCCGGTAAATTCACCATCCAGCCGCCTGATAATCATTCTATAGAGAACAAACTCGAACAAGCTTACAGTATGGTCGGCCTTGATCACGGCGCCAACCGACTTTCTAAACCGTTTATACTGCGACAGAGACATCTCTCTCAAAGCAGGCATCACCATTGCAACCAACGGAAGGCGTAATTCCGGGGGCAGTTTCTCAATTTCGGGATATATCTCCAATGTTTCTCTGAAAACATTCGGATCAGCCGCCTTTTCCAGTACCTGCAATTGCACTCGCCTTTTCTGCACATCCCTGTTCAGTAGCAGTGCATAAACCGCTGCCCTGGCTGTATAAGGATCATGGGCAAAATCACGAATTCTCGCAGGCATTCTGGCCATAAGAAGCGTGGCCTCCTGGACTGACTCAATATCCGGACTGCCCACTCTGGAGATTACATCGTCAGGCAACAGATGCGAAACCGCCACCTGATCATCCGGTGCAACCAGCATTTCAGCAGCAGCCTGTGAACTGTTGGCCAATGATCTGGCCTGATAATTTATTTTTTCAAACTTTCCCTTAAATCCCGGCTCAATTCTTCTGATGCGCTCATCAAGTGGCGGATGTGTTGCCCACCAGTCGCTGGCATACCATGATTTCAACGCATTACCGAAAAAGAAATGGCTTGCCTGCCCGGCAGCCACATGATTTACCCTGGAACTATTTTTATAGCCACCGATAATTTTCAATGCATCGGCAATACCGGAAGGGTTTCGGGTAAACTGGACGGCGGATGCATCTGCGAGAAATTCCCGCTGCCGTGAGATAGCGCGCTTGATAAAATCAGCCATCACAACACCAAGTGTACCGACAACAAAAAGAAACAGCCCGATGATCAGAAGAGCAGGATGTGTACCGCGATCACGGGAATAGCGTGGCGTACGCTTCATCGTCATCAATACGATACCGGCATCAGAGAGCAGCGTAATACCAAACAGCAGCCCCATCATACGCATCTTCATGGCCGAATCACCGTTGAGGATATGACTGAACTCATGCGCAATCACACCCTGCAACTGATCACGGTTTAGCAACTCAACTGCACCACGCGTAACACCAACCACCGTATCCGAAGGGGTAAAGCCTGCGGCAAATGCGTTGATCCCCGACTGTTCAAGCAGATAGACCGGCGGCACGGGAAGGCCCGATGCAATCGCCATCTCCTCCACCACATTGAGTAACCTGCGATCCAGCGGGTTCCGGCTCGCCGAAGGAAGACGCATACCGCCAAGCATGCGGGCAACGGCTGCCCCGCCGCCTTCGGCAAGAGTGCGAATACGGTAAGCGCTGCCGCCCAGTATCACAGCCAGTGTGACAACAGTTGAGCCGAAAAACAGATCCCTGTTCCAGAGCTGATCGGGTGAAAAACCCGTAAAGCCCGTGCGATGATCCATAAAAAAGATCTGCCCTGCCAGAATGCCTGCCACAACGGCAACATAGACAGCGACCGTAATCAGAATGATTGCCACAACAAAAAGCGCCACCAGAATAGCCGTGTTTTTACGCGCCTGTTCCTGATAACCGAAAAAGTTCATGGTTGATTAACGGTCAGAATGTAACTTCAACCCTCTTTTTTACCTCGGGATTCTCAACCTCGAACAGCTCGGCCGGCTTGAAGTTCATCATACCGGCAAAAAGCGTGTCCGGAAATGTCTCACGCCGGGTATTGTAGAGCATCACCTCATCGTTATAGGCCTGTCTGGCAAAACTGATCCTGTTCTCGGTAGAGGCCAGCTCTTCAGAGAGCTGCGCCATGGTCTGATCCGCTTTCAGATCAGGATAGGCCTCGGTCAGTGCATTAAAACTGAGCATCGCCCCACCCAGCAGCCCCTCCGCACCCGCCAGCGCCTTGATTGCCTTGCCATCATCCGGATGGGCGCTGGCCCGCTTCATCGCCGCCATGGCCTGGTTTCGCGCTTCAATCACATGGGTCAGGGTGTCCTGCTCATGTTTGAGATAGGCCTTTGCAGTTTCAACCAGGTTCGGAATCAGGTCATATCTGCGCCTGAGCTGGACATCGATCTGGGCAAAGGCGTTTTTAAAACGGTTTTTCAGCCTTACCAGCCGGTTATAGATAAGGATGATATAGAGAATCAGAAATGTAATCACACCTAAAACAACCCAAATCACAGTCACTAGCGAACCTCCTCAGTTGATTCAATATTCACACGATAGAGCAACGCTGCACCTGCTGCAAACAGCAGAACAATGACGAGAATTGAGATTCGCGCACTCCCCGATGCCACACTGGCTGCTCCCATCATCAGCGGGCCCAGTACCGCGGCAAACTTGCCCAGCATATTGTAAAAGCCGAAAAACTCAGCCGCCTGATCTGCGGGAATCAGGCGTGCATACATGGATCGTGAAAGCGCCTGTATGCCACCCATCACCAAACCAATGGCCCCGGCCAGCAGATAGAAGTCAGCGCTGTTTTTCATGCCGTAGCCCCACAGGCATATGCCGATATAGATACCAATACAGACCAGTATGCTTCGCTTTGCGCCCCACCATTCGCCAATGCGCCCCCATACCAGCGCCGCCGGAAAAGCCACAAACTGGGTTAAAAGCAGGGCGCTAATCAGGACGCTCGATTCAAAGCCAAGTGAGAGGCCGTAATCGACTGCCATGCGGACAATGGTCCCGACACCGTCAATATAGAGAAAATAGGCTGCCAGGAAGAGAAAGATGACACGCAGGCTGCGCACATGCCGGAAAGTCTCGATAAATTGCCGCCAGCCGGCAGCAACCGTTTCTCCCCAGCGGACGGTTGTTCTCTCCCCCCGTTCATGTACGGAACAGATCAACGGCAATGTGAATACTCCCCACCAGAGGGAAACCAGCAGGAATGAGATCTGTACCGCCTCACGGATCTCTGCCAGCCCGAACCAGCCGGGATAGAGTGTCATCACCACACTGACAGCAAACAGCAGCCCGCCACCGAGATAGCCGAGCGCATAACCCAGTGCAGAGACCCGATCCAACTGGCTCTCTTCAGCAACATCAACAATCAGCGCATCATAAAAGACATTGCTGCCGGAAAAGCCGATCGCACCAAAGATATAGAGCATCACAGCCATACGCCATGCACCATGCGCCACCAGAAAGAGTGCCGCTGTCATCAGTACGCCCAGCACGGTAAAACTGACAAGCATCCGTTTCTTTAAACCACCCTGATCCGCCACCGCACCAAGCAAAGGCGCCATCAGGGCAACCACGAATCCGGCAACAGCATTGGCAGCACCGAGCCAGAAGGTGCTCTCGTTGACACTTAAGTCTACTGCCCAGAACTGCTTGAAAAAGATTGGAAAAAAACCGGCCATGACCGTGGTTGAATAGGCCGAGTTGGCCCAGTCATACATGGCCCAGCCATAAACAGCGCGGCTATTGCGATACTTCATATGCACAGATTAACATGAAACAGAAATAACGCGCATGGACTTTTTCCACCCATGATAGACTTTCATATCACAGGGTGAAAAGAAACATGTACATTAGCATGATCACACATTCATGCGATAGCCACAAACCGTCACGGCATTGGCATTCACCTCGCACGCTTGGCGTCATGAATCGGCAATAAGGGAAATAGAATGCGATGATTTCTTACACCGCAGCCCATAAAATCTTCCGGGTCATACTTGCCAATAACTGATTCAACAGTGCAGACCTGAAGGAGCTCTGGCCGCAGAAGGAGCCCATGCATCATCCTGATCATTCTGGAGAATTCGGGCTGCCAAATAAAGTGTACAAATGCTTGATTTGATGTAAGCAAAGGATAAACCACGATTTATCCTTTGTGCTCTGATTTATTGCAGGGATGCAATAAATCATCACCTCCCTAAAGTTTAATCTCCAGGCCTTCACGCGCCAGGAAATATTCCGGATCACCTTCATGCCGGGTATTGCGGTAAAGGGCCTCGGCAAACACCGCTTCCAGTGCATTGTCACTTCGTGTCGGCTCATGATGCGTAAAATACAATGCCTTCACCTTTGCCTCTTTCGCCATCTGGATAGAGGTATCAAAGGTTCCGTGTCCCCAGCCGATTTTCTGCATATACTCTTCCGGAGTGTATGAAGTGTCGGCAATCAACAGATCCACCCCCCTGATCACATCCATAATCGCCCTGTTTTTCTGCGCCATGATTTCGCCGTATTCAGCATACTCTTCAGGCTCTTCAGGCGTATAGATATTACGCAACGGTTCGTGATCGCCGGTAAAAAATAGTGACTTGCCATTGCAATCGATTCGATAACCGAAGTTAATCACCGGGTGATTCATCATCACAGGCGTCACGGTTGCATCGCCAATGGTAACCCTCTCCCCCTCTTTCAGGGAGTGGTACTCGATGTCGGCCTTCAATTCCACCTCACGAATGGGAAAGAAACGGTACTGGAGCTGGGCTGTCAGGATCTCAGAGATTCCCTTCTGTGATACCGGATCGGCTGCGCCATGAATTTTCACCCTGTTTCCCGGCACAAAGAACGGGATAAAAAACGGCAGCCCCTGAATATGATCCCAGTGGGTGTGCGTATTGAAAATGTTGGCTGTTAAAGGAAATTCGGAAAAAAGCGACTGTGAAAGCGGAAAAATGCCGGTGCCGGCATCAAGGATGATCAGTTCGCCCGCATCCGTGCGCACTTCGATACATGTGGTATTCCCGCCATATTTGACCGTGGCCGGGCCCGGGGAAGGAATTGAGCCGCGCACACCCCAAAACTTGATCTTCATACGGCAACCCTATCACATATAAATAAAAGATTCCGCTTTCTTAACTTCCGCACTCATATCTCCCAGTGACTCAACCATGGCATCAAGCTCCATCCCGAATCGCTGAACAACATGCTCCGGAAACTCTTCAACGATGGGGTTGCCGCTAAAACCGAACTCCAGCCTCTTACTGACCTGGTCTGCCGCAAAGATACAGTCATCCGCCACATCGGAAGTATTGGGTGCATGATGGTTACGGATAGAAAGCACCAGATCAGCAGGAAGCTGCCACTTTTCGGCCAGCATCGCACCGATTTCCGTATGATCCGCACCAATCACCTTCAACTCCGCCGCATGCAGACTAATATGTTCCTCCCGAGCCATGACAATGGCACGGCTGAACTCTTCCGGCACAAACTGAACAAAAACAACCTTGCCAAAATCATGCAGCAGGCCGGCTACAAACAGGTCAGTCGCATCGGAACGTCCGAGATACTCTTTTGCAAGCCGCTGAGCAATGGAGGCGGTTGTCAGGGAGTGCAGAAGAAATGCGTTGGTATTAAATTCAGCACTGCTCTTCCTTGGCAACACACTCACCGTGGCAATACTCAGCGCAAGATTCTTGACGGTATTCAGCCCCAGATAGACCACGGCATGCCTGACCGATGAGACACTTTTGGTCAGGGCGAAATAGGCAGAATTCACAAGCTTGAGCAGTTTCATGGTAATGACGGGGTCATGCTCAATCACCTGCACCAGATCCTTGGGTGCGCAATTGATATCATTTGTCAATTCAATAACCCGGTGGACACTTTTCGGAAATGGCGGCATTTGATCCACCATGCCTATCAATCTGTTCTGCAATTCACTATCCATTTATTTCCGCCCAAAATGATACAGGAATACCCTTATTCAGAAGCTCCACAGATAAGGCCCAGCAAGAAACATACCGCTTTGAGCAAATTACTTTGACGTCATACCCCGGCATGGCATGCTCTGCTTGTGAACAAACAAGTAGAAAATCCGGAGGCATGGCTGGCTGATCATGGCGATTATCTCTACCGCTATGCCATATCACGCCTGCGGCATGATGAGCTCTCAGCCGACATGGTACAGGAGACACTGCTGGCGGCCTGGAAAGGCCGGGGCAATTTTGCCGGAAAATCTTCTGTCCGCACCTGGCTGGTAGGCATCCTTAAACATAAGATTATCGATCATATCCGCAGAGAGATCCGGGACAGAAAATTGACCGATGCCATCGAGTCGGATCCGACATCGGCATGGTTCGACGCCGATGGAAAATGGATGGAAGCCCCCAGGGCATGGAAAGAGAACCCGGAAGCATTGTGTGAAAACGAGCAGTTTCAGCAGGTGTTGCAGGGCTGCATCGGCAAACTGCCGGAAAAACAGCAGACTGTTTTCCGGATGCGCGAGCTGACCGGCGAGGATAGTGAAACGATATGTAAGGAGGCGGAGATCACCTCGACTCACCTCCATGTGCTGATCCACCGTGCGCGGCTGGCGCTGCGCAATTGTCTGGAACATCACTGGTTTGGAGGTAAGCGTTAACCATGAAGCACTTCTGCAAAGAGGCAAGTCAGCTTGCATCCGACGCCTTTGAACGCGATCTGACCTTTGCCGAGCGTTTCAGGCTTCGCCTGCATCTGACCATCTGCAGTATGTGCAGAAACTACGCCGCCAATCTTACTCTGCTGAACAGAATCTTCTCCGCCATGCGCCACCATGCCGACAAGAGAAAAGTATGCCTCCCCGATCAGAAAAGAGAGGATATTCGCAAGGCCATTCGCAAGACAACCAGTGTGAAGCGCTAGGAGTCTGTCGGGATTAGGAGCTGCATATATCCGGCAGGACTGCATGGATGCCGGCATGAACCACTTCATAAGCAAACCGATCAAGCCCGGTCAGATTATTAAAATGATACGCTCCCATCTCCAGCCTGAAAACTGAGGATACCCTGAAAAAACCGGGGTGTTCTTAGTTAACAGACCCTAGTTCACCACCACGGATTCCTCATATAACAGGTAATCGTTTGCATCGGCATGCCTGGCTGCCTGTCTGATCAATGCCTCCGCATCGCCCTCCAGCGTGCCATCCAACAGCCCCTTATATACTCCCTTGTAGAAATGGTCCGGAATGACGTTGACACGATAGCGCACCCGACAGGTTCCGGCGGGAACTTGCGGAACCTCAAAGCTCCTGCTTTCACCCGGCAGCAGACGGCTATCCCGCTTCTCCTTCCAGCCATCGTCGAAATAGACTTCACGAATAATCTCCCACTGCCACTGCTGCAATACCTCTCCGTTTCTATCCACAGCTTCTGCAAGAACTGTCACCTTGGGCGTCACGTAGGTCGGAAAGGCATGGCCGATCCACCGGGATGTGATTGTCAGCGAGGCTCCGTTCCCTTTTCGTTCAAGATTGAAGTCCAGCCCTTTGCGGGTCATCTCCGGATCATGGATGCCTCTGAATTCATGCCTTCGATCCGGCATGTGGCAGTTCTGACAATGCACTCCCTCTCTGGCAAAGCGGCTCTGCTGCCACTCTTTTACCGTATTCTCCAACGGCTTGCCATTGATCGCATAGGTCTGCGGAAACTGGTGGCAGGAGGCGCAGAAGTTCGATCGCTCAAAACCCTTGATAGCTGTAAAGCCGGAATGGGCCTCCCCTCCGACTTTGCCGACTGCTCCTGTCGCACGCGGCGGCGGTCCGAATCGCTGCCAGCCACGCACATGGCATGCTGCGCAAGTTACGCCGGCATGCCGGAGCGGCAGGTTCGGCCCGTTCAACTCACCGTTCTCCGGGAAACCGGCCGGATGCTGAAGTTTTGATTTTAGTGAACTCAACATCTCCTGATTCGAACGATATTTCTGCTCCTTAAGCGGTGCATGGCATTTGAGGCAGTCATCATTGCCCTGAACATGTCCCATGCCGGGAAACTGGCCGATCAGGCCGGGTGAATAGGCATGGGCATGCAGGCTCTTTTTCCATGCAGCAAACTGTTCCAGATGACACTGGGCACATGCTTCCGGCTTCAAACTCTTTTCCAGTGCGGACCAGTGATCCGGTGCTTCACCCTTTGTGGCTATCGCATGGCTCCAGTATGCCTTGATGAACCCGGAATCTCCTGCTTCCACCTCATCCGCGACAGGCGCCTGCACAGGCTTTTCCCGACTCTTCCGGACTCCGGTTTCCCGCTGCGACCGGGATTCAACCAGCGACCCGGGTTTGACCGGTTGCCCTGTATTTGCATATAGATAGAGGAGAATGAATCCGGCTGCCAACAGTGCCAGAGGAAGCATGATTTTTTTCATTCAGTGATCCTTTTCCCTGCACCCCTAAACGTCAAGGGGCGGCAACAATGCCACCCCCTGTATCGTCCTGTTTCGATTCAGTTTATTTACGATGCTCCTGTAAAAACTGCATCCGGTATGCCCGGAAATAGGCCGCCATCGCCGTCAGCTCTTTCGAGTTTTTCTCGAACTGCTTGCCCTTCATCGGATTGATCATACAGTAGTTGATCATCTGACCCAGTGTCACAACATCACCCACCATATTGACATAGTGGGGGAAATTCTGGCGTTTATCCAGATTCAGCAACTCATAGTCTGCATGACATGACATACAGGCAACACCTGCACCGCCCAGCGATTCATCATTCCACATCTTGCGGCCCAGATCCGCCGCCTGCCGGAAGTTGTCGAATGCATGCTTCCTGATCGGCCTGTTGGCATCTGCACAAGGGTTGCAAGGATTTGCAGACTTCATAGCGCATGGGTTACATGGATTGGATACCGAACATGGATTCATACCGCATGGGTTGGCACTCTTTTTCAGCGCACATGGATTGCACGGATTACAGGGATTGGCGGCATATGCAGGCGCTGCCTGTATCACAAACAAAGCCAGTACCGCAGCAAGATATATTGGTATTTGCTTCATCATGGCCTCCCGCAATCAGTGCCCATGTTTCATGGAACATGGATTGCACGGATTCATCTTCTTCATAGCGCAGGGGTTCATCTTTTCCATTTTCTTCATATCGCATGGATTGCACGGATTCATCTTCTTCATAGCGCAGGGGTTCATCTTTTCCATTT
>CAZLJF010000036.1:17150-17739 GCA_964559845.1 uncultured Zetaproteobacteria bacterium
TCTTCATATCGCATGGATTGCACGGATTCGTCTTCTTCATAGCGCAGGGGTTACGTGGACTTTCATAGTACCCCGCTACCGCCGGCACCGCAAAGCTTGCCATCACCAGTGCAACGGCTGCTGTTATTCCTGGTAGTCTGTTCATAAAATCTCTCCTCAATGTACAAAACTTTCCGGCCCGTTTCCGACCGCACATATTGAGTCGCCAAAGTATCCGGCTTCTTACAGTGATTTATCATTATTGCACAAAACAGAGGAGCCTGCCTTCTGGCATGATCAAAAAGCAGAAAAATGCTATAAACCAGCAACAGACATCAGAACAGCAGCCTCCCGGTTTTACCGCTTCAATGCAGACGGATACCACATACTCCTCCACACCACGACCCGGCGGCGGGCAGTCCGTTCTCCTTTACGGTCCGGACGCGAGTCGATTCGGCCATCGCGATCATAATCATCAGCCGGGGCTGCCAGTGACGTCAATGCATCACGTATGAATCAGGCAGGAACAACCGTAGAGAGCGCCTCATCAATAATATGGGGCGGTTTCAAGATCGAAGTGCAACACGCCTGATATTTTGTTCGTAGTATT
>CAZLJF010000037.1:0-1796 GCA_964559845.1 uncultured Zetaproteobacteria bacterium
CTCGCCGGTGTAGGGAGTATTGTTCAGAATCAAACCGCCGCCGATGCCTGTGCCGAGTGTGATATGCAGCAGATTCTTCGTGCCTCTGCCCGCACCAAAACGGTGTTCACCAATCGCAGCACAGAGCGCATCGTTCTGAATATAAACGGGAACATTCAGCCTCCCGGATAGCCTCTCTGCCAGATGGATGTTGTGGAGTTTCGGCAGGTTAGGGGAGGCGGCAAGAATGCCTGAGTTTCCAAGAAAGAAACCGGGAAAACCGACTCCGACAGCCTTGATTTTGACACTTCTTTGCATGATTTCATCAAAAAGGGATGTAAGGCGTGAAATTATCTCATTTTCCGAAATATTTCTGTCGCCAAGATTAATTTGGCAACGCACTTTATCAGCGATGGAGCCATCGCTGTTCACAACGGCTGCGCGGATGTTGGTACCTCCAATGTCTGCTGCGAGTATGGAGTGTTTACTCATGCCTTGATAAGTCTCTCATATAGTTCCGCATATGCTTTTGCTGACACATTCCATGATGAGTCACGCTTGAGAGTATTGGAGCGGATACGTGACCATATACGTGGCGTGCGGTAGAGCGAGATGGCCTGTTCCAACGCCGCATCAAGGGCTTCAGGGGTGGCCTCGGTAAAATGAATGCCGGTGGCCTTGCCTTTGGAAGTATTGTAATCGGTTACGGTATCACGAAGGCCGCCGGTTGCCCGCACCACAGGCACAGTGCCGTAGCGCATCGCCATCAACTGGCCCAGGCCGCAGGGCTCAAAACGGGATGGCATCAGGAAGATATCGCCGCCGGCATAGATCTGCCGGGCAAGTGTCTCGTTGAAACCGCGGAAGAAGTAGAGCTGCTGCGGATAACGTGCTGCCAGTTGTTGCAGTGCTTGCTCACTGCATGGTTCGCCGGAACCGAGAATCGCCAGTTGATAACCACGGCCTATCCATGTTTCAGCATTGGCAAGCAGCAGGTCGATACCCTTCTGCTCTGCCAGTCTGGAGACCAGCGTCAGCAGCGGGGTGTCGGCTGACAGGTTAAAGCGGCAATGTTTCTGCAGTGCCTGTTTGCATCGCCTCTTTCCCGCACTCTTTCCCGCGCCGTAGTTGGCATCGATGGCCTTGTCCGTCAGCGGATTCCACTCATCGATGTTCAAGCCGTTGACGATACCGGAAAGCTTGTGTGCGTGCCGCTGTAGAAAACCCTCCAGCCCGCAGCCATATTCGTGTGTCTGAATCTCTTCAGCGTAGGAGGGGCTGACCGTGGTGATGGCATCGGCAGAATCAATGCCAGCCTTCATACAGTTGATCTGGCCATAAAACTCAAAACCGTCGGGGTGAAAGTGGTGTGACGGAATGCCAAGCCTGTGTATCCAGTCGGCCGGAAAGTTGCCTTGATAGGCGAGGTTATGGATGGTGTAGACAGCCTTGGCGCCGGCAATGCTGGCATGATGCTGATACTGGGTTTTGAGCAGCAGCGGAATCATGCCGGTCTGCCAGTCATGGCAGTGGATAATGTCGATCTTTTTCGAAAGCATGGCAGCGGCTTCAAGAGCGACACGATCAAAGAGCAGGAAGCGGAGCAGGTTATCCTCATAGGCACTGTCCGGTGGGCCATAGAGTCCATCGCGGGCATAAAGGTCATCCTGTTCAACAAGAATAAAATCCAGTCCGTCAACCTTTGTTTTGTGAAGCGGGCAGTGGTGTTGCATGCCGTCAGCCCACATTTCGATTGCTACATTCATCGGCCTGGTTTTGATGCCGGCCCTGGTCAGGTGCTGACGATAGAAAGGGAG
>CAZLJF010000037.1:1896-17071 GCA_964559845.1 uncultured Zetaproteobacteria bacterium
TCATCGGCCTGGTTTTGATGCCGGCCCTGGTCAGGTGCTGACGATAGAAAGGGAGGATGACGGTGACCCGGTGTTTCAACTTTTTCAAGGCATGGGGGAGCGAGCCGGCGACATCAGCCAGACCTCCGGTTTTTGCCAAGGGCGCTGCCTCGGATGCAATAAATACGATATTTAGCCTGGCCATCTGCTCCCTCCTGACTGGTCGGGGGAGAGATTAACATGAAACAAATCTGAACAGGCACAAATTATTTGTCAGGCCCGTTCTATTTAGACTAGTCTATACATATGTCGAAGAACATATGTCGAAGATCGTCGTAAGGGGCAGTAACGGGGAACATGACCATTTTATTAATGGCAGCACCACAATCGGGCGTCATCCGCGTAGTACGATCTGTCTGCATGATCCGCTGATCTCCAAGAAACATGCCATAATACACAAGATAGGTAGCCAGTATCTCTACGATGATCTTGGCAGCTCGAACGGATCGTTCCTGGACGGAATTCGTATCTATAAGCACAAGATGCAGGATGGAGATGTGATTACTCTCGGCAAGGTCACGATGACGTTCTATGCCGAATCCGAGGAAGAGAAGCTGGCGAAAATGGTAAATATTTCCCGTATTTCGGAAAGCAGCACGGTGCATGACCGGATCGAAGTGGCCAGTGTCGAGCAGTTTCTTCCTGAAGCGGCGATAGTGGATCCTGGCCTGCTGCGTGTGGATTATGAAAAGCTGCGCCTTGGCCATGAGCTTTTGCAGAATATCGGCCTGGATAACAGTCTTTCCTCAGTGCTTGAAAAGGTCTCCAATGAGCTGTTGCGTATTTTTCATGCCGGCCGTTGTGTCATTCTGCTGGTAAAGTCCTCGACAGGGGAGTTGATTCCCAAGGTTGTGCGTACTACGGACGGCTCCGATGACCGGGTTCATGTCTCCGAGTCCGTGCTCAATGAGGTGCGGGAGTCGAAGGCTGCAGTGCTATTGTCAGATACCAGCAGTGATGACCGCTTTTCACAGGCGTCTTCACTGATCATGCAGGGAATCCGGTCGGTGATGTGCGCACCGGTAATGCATGATGGCGAGTTTTTTGGCGTGGTGCACCTGGATAGCCGGCAGGGACAGGCCAGCTTTACCCATAAAGACCTGCAACTGCTTACCGGTATTGTCCGCTATGTTGCGATGGCAGTAGCCAATGCGCAGCTACTGAAGAAGATCGAGACAGAAGCACGCAGCAAGGCCCAGTTCGAACGCCTGCTCTCACCCAGTGTGGTGGAACAGGTGATGAGTGGAAAGGTGAAGCTGGAACAGGGAGGTGAGCTCAGGGAGGTGACGATTCTCTTTGCCGATATCCGTGGCTTCACATCGATGGCGCATCATTCCGAGGCGACGTCTGTTGTTGCCATGCTCAACCGCTACTTCGAGATGGTGGTTGATGTGGTGTTTAAATATGGCGGTACGGTTGATAAATATATCGGCGATGAGATTATGGTGTTGTTCGGCGCGCCGGTTGATATGAGTGACGCCGCCGACAAGGCCGTAGCCTGCGCGCTGGAGATGCAGGCAGCACTTGAACAGTTTAACCTTGACCGGGAACGTCATGGTGACGATCGCATTCAGATCGGCATCGGCATCAACTCCGGCGAGGTGGTTGTCGGCTCCATCGGCTCCAGCCAGACGATGCAGTATACCTGTATCGGTGATGCTGTGAATGTGGCCTCCCGATTGACGAATATGGCCAAGGCCGGGGAGGTAATCATCAGTGAATATACGCTTGCCCGGTTAAGTGGAAAGGCGGATTACGAAGTGTTGCCACCGGTTCCGTTGAAAGGCATTGACGGTAAGTTGAAGTCTTACAGGATGAAAGAGCTGCTCACGGATACAAAATCGCCTGAGTAACTGACCGGAT
Source organism: uncultured Zetaproteobacteria bacterium (assembly GCA_964559845.1). GTDB lineage: Bacteria > Pseudomonadota > Zetaproteobacteria > Mariprofundales > Mariprofundaceae > WSZY01. The sequence goes on from CAZLJF010000037.1 coordinate 3,799, forward strand.
TGGCTTTGGTCTCCTGACTTAAGGAGATGCTGGCTTTATCTGCCGTTTTTTGCGATATTTCTTCTGTCATTTCTATGGAGGGAGATCATGTCCGCATTAACCCAGTTGCCGGCCTGGAGAGCGTTGTCAGCGCACTATCAGAAGATTTCAGCCACTCATATGCGGGATATGTTTCAGGAAGATCCCGAGCGCTTTAATAAATTCTCTCTCCGATTCAAAGACATCCTGCTGGATTACTCCAAAAACAGGATTAATGACGAGACAATGCGGCTTCTCTTTGAACTTGCAGAGGAAGTGGGTCTGAAAGATGCGATCAACCGCATGTTTACAGGCGAAAAGATCAATAATACAGAGAATCGGGCCGTACTTCATGTGGCGCTTCGCAATCGCTCCAACCGCCCGATTATGGTGGATGGCGAAGATGTGATGCCGGGAGTGAATGGTGTGCTGGCTCGCATGCGTGCGTTTACGGAGGATGTTCGTAACGGGCGCTGGCTTGGCTACACAGGTAAGCAGATTACCGATATTGTCAATATCGGTATCGGCGGTTCGGATCTCGGGCCTGTGATGGTCTGCGAGGCGCTGAAGCCATTTGCCGGGGAGGGGCTGAATATCCATTTTGTCTCCAATGTGGATGGTACCCAGATTGTTGAGGCTCTGAAAAAGCTGTCACGAGAGACAACCCTGTTTGTTATTGTCTCCAAGACATTCACTACGCAGGAGACGATTGCCAATGCCAAAACAGCGCGCGACTGGTTTTTGACTCGTGGCGGCACCAGGGAGGCTGTGGCGAAGCATTTTGTGGCGGTATCCTCCAATGCCAGGGAAGTAGAGAAGTTCGGCATTGATACCGGTCATATGTTTGAGTTCTGGGACTGGGTGGGAGGTCGTTATTCGCTCTGGAGCGCGGTCGGGCTCTCCATCGCGCTCTATATCGGTATGGATAACTTCGAGAGGCTGCTTTCCGGTGCCCATGATATGGATGAGCACTTTCGCACTGCTCCTTTTGAAACCAACATGCCTGTGATTCTGGCGCTGCTGGGCGTCTGGTATAATAATTTCTTTGCAGCCGATTCCCATGCAATACTGCCATATGACCAGTATATGCACCGTTTTCCCGCCTATTTCCAGCAGGGGGATATGGAGAGTAACGGTAAGCGGGTGACCCGCGATGGCGAAGTAGTTGATTATTCAACCGGGCCGATCATTTGGGGTGAACCCGGCACTAATGGCCAGCATGCGTTCTATCAATTGATTCATCAGGGAACCAAACTGGTGCCGGCGGACTTTCTGGCACCGGTCGATACGAAAAACCCGATCGGCCAGCACCATATGCTGCTTCTCTCCAACTTTTTTGCCCAGACCGAGGCGTTGATGCTTGGCAAGCGTGAAGATGAGGTGCGTGCCGAACTGGAGGCCGAGGGATTAAGCGGTGATGCGCTGGAGGCACTGTTGCCGCACAAGGTGTTTCCGGGCAACAAGCCATCCAATTCAATTCTGTTCCAGAGGCTGTTGCCTGAAACTCTGGGTGCTCTGATCGCCATGTATGAGCACAAAATCTATGTGCAGAGCGTGATCTGGAATGTGAATGCCTTTGACCAGTGGGGGGTTGAACTCGGCAAGCAACTGGCACGCAAGATTCTGCCGGAGCTGATGCTGGATGGTGAGGTGAGCAGCCATGACAGCTCAACCAATGGTCTGATCAACGATTACAAGTCCAGACGCATGGATTGAGTCGCACGTTGGTCTGAATTACCACTTGATATCGACCAGCTCTATCTCATAGATCAGTGTTTCATTGGGTTCAACCAGGCCTTTGACACCACGACTGCTGAATGCCATATGGGGTGGAAGATAGACAATCCATTTGCTGCCTGCACTCATAAGTGGAAGGATCTTTATCCAGCCGGGGATTGTATGTTTGACCAGCATCTCCTCCGGTTTGCCGTCTTTGTAGCTGTCACTGAAGATTGTTCCATCCAGATGTTTGCCTCGGTGGTGGACGACTACAATATCGGTAAGCCTGGGTGATTTGCCGTTTCCGTTGGTGATGACCTTGTATTGAATGCCGTTCTCCAGGGTGATGACGCCATTCTTGAGTCTGTTCTGTTCCATGAAGGCTTTGCCTTTGGCAAGGTTTTCAGCGGCAGGACCGGACTGATCGGCGGAACTGCTGCAACCGGAGAGCGTGAAAAGAGCGAACAGTGCAATCATGAACAGGGAATATATACGACGGATGGAGTATTTCATGGCTGGCCTCTGCAGATAACTATATTAGCGAATAATGATATGATAAACCATAATGTCAACGGGTTTATTTTCCTGCGCTATGATTCAAAAGGGGGTTGTAAGTCGATAGTGCTTCGGCAGGATGGGCTTCTGCTTCACGGAGGGTACTATCCATGAAATCTGTCTGTTCATTTTTATCCCTGTTGTTTGCCATCTCTGTATCCCGGGATGCCTATGCCAGTGAGAATGGCGCGGATCTCTTTTTCGGTGTTGTTAACGGCTATCTGGCACAGGCTCTCTTTTTTGATATCATGCCGGGTGAAGGAAACATACCATTTATTGTGGCATGGCTGATTGTCGGTGCGGTCTATCTGACGTTCCGGTTCGGTTTCATTAACCTAAGAATGATGGGGCATGCCTTTCAAATCCTTCGTGGCAAATACCATGCTTCCGATGCCAAAGGTGAAGTCACCCCTTTCCAGGCCTTGACTACGGCGCTCTCCGCAACCGTTGGCCTGGGCAATATCGCCGGTGTGGCCATTGCGGTGAGTATTGGCGGGCCGGGTGCAACCTTCTGGATGATTGTGGCCGGTTTCTTCGGTATGACCACGAAGTTCACTGAAGTGACACTGGGTCAGATGTATCGCGAATTCCGGCCGGATGGACATATCATGGGCGGGGCAATGGAGTATCTCTCCAAGGGCTTCAGAGAAAAGGGTATGGCACGGACAGGCAGGGTGTTGGCAGTTCTGTTTGCGCTGCTTACCGTGGGTGGCGCTCTGGGCGCGGGCAACCTGTTTCAGGTCAGTCAGGCGATGGGGGCGGTGCAGACGGAAATCAGCTTTTTCAGGGATTACCCGCTTCTCTTCGGACTGATCATGGCGGCTGCAGTCGGCATTGTGATTATCGGCGGTATTCGCCGCATTGCCCATGCTGCCGAGGCCATTGTGCCAACGATGGTATTTATCTATCTCTCAGCATGTATCTGGATTGTCTTGACCCACATTACGGATGTGCCTGCAGCTCTCTCCCTGATTATAACCGAGGCATTTGCACCAACCGCAGTGGCAGGCGGTATGATTGGTGTCATTGTGCAGGGCTTCAAGCGAGCCGCTTTCTCAAGTGAGGCCGGTATCGGTTCTGCTGCCATTGCGCATTCAGCCGCATCGGTGAAATACCCGGTGCGTCAGGGTTTCGTAGCGCTGTATGAGCCATTCATTGATACCATTGTGATCTGCACGATGACGGCGCTGGTTATTGTCATTACAGGGGTTTACAACGCACCTGAATATGCGGCACTGGTAGAGGGAAGCAAAGGGGCCGCACTGACAGCTGTCGCATTCGGTTCGGTGATCTCATGGTTTCCGATGATCCTCTCTGTTTCTGTGGTGCTGTTTGCCTACAGTACAATGATCTCCTGGTCATACTATGGTGAGCGTAGCTGGACCTATGTCTTTGGCGAGCGCTACTCCATACTTTTCCGTCTCATCTTTGTCGGTTTTGTGGTGCTGGCGTCGATTACCAGTGCAGGTAATATTCTGGACTTCAGTGATCTGCTGATACTTTCCATGGCATTTCCCAATCTTATCGCACTCTACCTGCTGCAGGGAAAGGTGTCCGATGCGCTTAAAGAGTACATGGGCAAATTGCGCAGTGGTGAGCTTGATAGAGAAGTTGCCAACTAAACGTATTTGAAATGAAGAGGAGATGGATCGCCGATGGCTTTGATCATTACGGATGACTGCATTAACTGTGCAGTATGTGAGCCAGAATGCCCGAATGAGGCTATTTTTGAAGGTGAGGAGATCTATGAGATTGATCCGGATCGATGTACTGAATGTGTCGGGCATTTTGATGAACCGCAGTGTCAACTGGTCTGTCCGGTGGATTGTATTCCTCTCGATCCTGACCGGCCCGAATCCAAAGAGGAGCTGATGAATAGATACAAGGCGTTGACAGGGCAGGGTGCATAGATGTCAAATCGTAATAGAGGCAGGCTTTTTGTGGTTTCCGGCCCGTCCGGCAGCGGTAAATCAAGTCTCTGTGATGCACTACTGAAGCGGAATCCGAACCTCCGTCTGAGCATCTCTTGCACCACAAGGGCGCCGCGCCCGGGTGAGAGAGATGGTGTTGAGTACCATTTTCTGGATCAGGGCGCATTTGAGGCGCAAGTGGAGGCGGGTGCCTTTCTGGAGTGGGCCAGTGTGCATGGCAATCTCTATGGTACGCGCAGATCCGATGTGGAAGCGGCATTGGCAGATGGTGATGATATTCTGCTTGAGATTGACTGGCAGGGTGCAGCCCAGGTGGCGGAGAAGATAAAGGATACATGCCGTATTTTTATCCTGCCGCCTTCGATTGAGACGTTAAGAGTCCGTTTAACAGCCCGGGGACAGGATGATGCTTCGGTCGTTGCGAGGCGGGTGGCTGCTGCCGAGAGTGAAATGGCTCATGCTGATGAAGCGCATTACCGGATTGTGAATGATGATTTCGACCGTGCGCTGGAGGAACTGCATTCGCTTTATACGAACAATCGTTCGTGACATTTATTTTATGCTTGATATGCTCGCCATGAATGACTGGAGGTTATAGCACATGGCACGTGTAACTATTGAAGATTGTATCCGTTACTACCCAAATCGTTTCGAGATGGTTTTGCTGGCATCGAAACGTGCACGGCAGTTACTCAGCGGAATGCCTTCGCTGATTGAGAATGAAGAGGGACACAAGCACACGGTTCAGGCTCTGAAAGAGATGGGCGAAGGCCACATCAGCTGGGATACTGTGTTTGAGATGGATGAGCAGGAGCGTCTGCGTCTGGAGGCTGCCGAAAGCTTTGAAGATGAGGTTGAGTAACCCTCATTTCTGTCTGGAAATTCTGAAACAGTGCGTTGTTGCACTTTTTCATCACGTAAAGTCAGCCTCTAACGGGCTCGCCCCAAGGCAGCCCGTCCGTAGGCTGCACGGATGCTCTGAAAAGCCAGAGCGCCCCTTTGGCTCATTACTGATCTGATTCTTCATGAGCCGTATCTTCGAGATTACAGAAAAAGTGCTACAGTATGCACCAAAGGCCGATATTGATCTGATCAACCGGGCTTATGTGTTTGCTGCACAGGCACACAGGGATCAGCGCAGAAGTTCGGGCGATCTCTATATTTCCCACCCTTTAGCCGTGGCCGGTATTCTGGCCAGTCTGCGACTTGATGTTGATACTATTGTGACAGGGCTGCTTCACGATACGGTTGAAGATACCCATGTCTCACTGGATGACATACGCAACCGCTTTGGCGATGAAATTGCCCGGTTGGTTGATGGCGTGACCAAGATTGGCCAGATCCAGTTCCGCTCCTTTGAGCATAAGCAGGCCGAAAACTTCCGTAAAATGATTCTTGCCACGGCAAAGGATCTTCGTGTGCTGCTGGTGAAGCTGGCTGACCGCCTCCATAACATGCGCACACTCGGCTTTATGCGTGAGGAGAAACGCAGGCATATCTCGCAAGAGACGATGCAGCTCTACGCCCCGCTTGCACACAGGCTTGGCATTCACTGGATCAAGCAGGAGATGGAGGATATCGCTTTTTCACATCTGGAGCCTGAAGCATACCAGTTTGTGATGAGCCAGATGAAGGAGCGGATAGACTTCCTGCATGAGACTCGTGAAAAGCTCGAGATTGTGCTGCAGGAGGCGCTGGACCGGCAGGGTATTGATGCCAAGGTCTACGGGCGCATGAAGCATCTCTACAGTATCCATGACAAAATGGAGCGGAAGCATGTTGATTTCAGCGAGATTTACGATCTGATTGCCTTCAGGATTATTGTCGAGGATACACCGGCCTGTTATCACACGCTGGGTATCATCCACAGTCTCTACCGGCCTGTTCCCGGGCGTTTTAAGGATTATATTTCTTTGCCAAAGCCCAATGGTTATCAGTCACTGCATACCTCGGTCATCGGGCCGGATAACCACCGGATTGAGATGCAGATTCGTACGGAGTCGATGCACCATTATGCCGAGGACGGTGTGGCCGCTCACTGGCTCTATAAGGATGGCAGGGCGAAGAATGAGGATCACAAACATTTCCAATGGCTGAAACAGCTGACGGAACTGCTGCAGGAGGCAGAGAATCCCGGTGAATTTATGGAGAGCGCCAGGCTCGACCTGTTTGTGCAGGAGGTTTACGTATTCAGCCGGGATGGCGATATCTATGCGCTGCCACGCGGTGCGATGCCACTTGATTTTGCCTATGCGGTACACACCGATGTCGGGCATCACTGCATGGGTGTGCGTATCAACGGTGAAATTAAAGATTTTCAGACGCGCATCAGAAATGGAGACCAGATTGAGGTGCTGACCAGTCCGGATCAGACACCAAGCCGCCAGTGGCTGCAATATGTGCGAACACCGAAAGCAAGACAGGCGATCAGGCAGTGGTTCAGGCGTCAGGAGCGTGATGCCAGTATCAGGATCGGCGAAAAGATTTTGCATGATTCGTTCGGGCGTGTCGAACTGCCGGGATCGGCGCTTGAAGTGCTGCAGTGTACAGGTATGGATGAGTTGAAAGAGAAACTGGGACGCGGGGATATACCGTTGGACACCCTGTTGCAGGTGATGGAGAAGGATTCGACCAGGCCGTTCTTTCTCAAGGGTATGAATCACTCGCTGATGCGTGCGGCAGATTGCTGTCATCCGATTCCCGGTGACCCTGTTCTTGGCTATTTTGAATCAGGCAAGGGGATGATTATTCATCATCGTGATTGCCAGTTTATGCCCAAAAGTGCAAACAGTCAGTGGATTGAGGTGAACTGGAAACCGGAAAAGGGGCAACTCTATCCGACCGGTATTGAGGTGAGAAATTATAATCGTCGGGGCATGCTGGCCAATGTTTCAACAGCGATTTCCGAGGCGCAGGCCAATATCGAAGACCTGAAGATTGAGCAGCGTGCCGGTTCCATGACCAGCCTGAAAATTCTGGTGGAGGTCGAGGATAGAAAGCATCTGGCTACTGTGCTGCGTGCCATTAAGGCGGCGAAAGGGGTTGTGAAGGTAGGCCGGCGAAGTCAGATCGGTCTTGGTAAAAGTGTGCCAAGCCGGGGGATTGGCGCGGTAATCAAGGGCATGGTCTCGTTTGGCAAGCGTAGCCTTTTTAAGGCCCAGGAAAACAGAAATAGCGAGGATAAATAAGATGAGTGATATGCAGGTGATCCACAGTGATGATGCGCCCAAGGCAGTGGGCCCCTACAGTCAGGCGATGCTGCATGCCGGTCTGCTGTACACATCCGGCCAGATCGGCTTGCTGCCTGAAAAGGGAGTGCTGGCGGGTGATGATGTCGAATCACAGGCACTGCAGGTAACGAAAAACCTATCTGCTGTTCTTCAGGCTGCAGATGCGACGACAAGCGATATTATCAAGGTGAATATCTATCTGACGGATATGGGGGATTTTCCGCTTGTAAACAACATTTATGCCGATTGGCTGGGTGAGCATCGACCTGCAAGGGCAACCGTTGCTGTGGCAGCACTTCCTTTGGAAGCAAAAGTTGAGATGGACCTGATTGCCAAGGTTTCGTAGATAAAAGAGAGAATAAAAAAGCGCCCGCCTGTCTCCAGGGGGCGCCCTGAAACTGTCAGGAAACCCTCAGGCGGCTTTTTCAACCTTGCCGGAACGCAGACACCTTGTGCAGACACGAACTTTCTTCACCTGACCAGAGATAAGAGCGCGAACACTCTTCAGATTCGGCAGAAAACGACGACGGGTTGTATTGTGGGCGTGACTGACATTATTGCCGCTCATTGGCCCTTTTCCACAAATTTCACAACGCTTTGCCATAGCATACCTCCGTATTAGCGGAGCGCACTTTAGGGAAATGAAATATATAATCAAGCTAAATAAGGAGAATATGGCTCGAGTGGCTATGGTGCTGTACCTGCCGGGCTTGCCTTATACCCCTTGAAAGTACTGAAATCAGTAACTATATAATAGATGCAGGGCGAAATGCCCGGAAATATCTTCATGCAGGAGGTGTGTGATGACTCTGATGCGCTGGACTCCATGGCAGGAGCTGGAAAGCATGAACCGTCAACTCAGCCGTCTACTTGACGATAGCCGTTTCGGGTTACTGAACGAAGCAGGCCGGTGGGCTCCGACAGTGGATATTCGGGAGACCGATGACGCGCTGCTGGTGCAGGCTGAACTGCCAGGCATTGAGAAAAAGGATGTTCATCTTGAAGTAAAGGATGGCGTACTGACCATTTCCGGCGAGCGCCGTTACGAGAAGGATGTGAAAGAGGAGAATGTTCATCGCGTTGAACGCAGTTATGGGAGATTCTCTCGCAGTTTCAGCCTTCCTCCCAATGTCGATACCGACAAGGTCGATGCCGCCATGAAGAATGGTGTACTTGAGGTGCGGCTACCAAAACATGAAAGCGCCAAGCCTAAAGCAATTCCCATTCATTAGTATGCTGTCCGGGAATTGACGGATGGATCGGCGGGGCTGCTATTGCAGCCCCGCTATGTTTGCAGAAACGACAAGGAGAAGTGAATGACTCCGCTGCACCAATCGCATAAACAGCGTAACAGCGTACATACTGTACTGTTGCTATCCGGTATGCTGTTGTTGCTGCTTCTGCTGAACATGAGCCTGTTTGGGGATAGCGGTCTGATGCTGATGCTGCTTGCAGTTGGCATGCTGCTGCTGTTTATGCCCAGAGCTTCGGCCTGGCTGACCTTGCGCCTTTATCACGCCCGGCAGTTGTCTTTTGACAGTGTGCCGGAACTCTACCGTATGTTGGGGCAACTGGCGCGGCATGCCGGACTGCCACAGCATCCTGTGCTGTTTTATATCCCCAGCACCATGCCGAATGCCTTTGCCATGCTCGAAAACGGGCAGCCTCTGATCGCTGTCACGGATGGATTGCTGCGCAGACTGAATCAACGTGAATTGGCGGCTGTGTTTGCCCATGAAATCAGTCATATCAAGAATGGTGATCTGGGCGTTATGATGATCGCGGATCTTCTGAGCCGTCTGACAGCAAGCCTCTCCACTGTCGGCTGGCTGATGCTGCTGATCTTCCTGCCTGTCTGGCTGTTTGCTGATGTTACACTGCCCTGGCTGGCTATTCTGTTGCTGTTGTTGGCGCCTGGAGTTGCCAATCTGCTGCAGCTGGCACTGTCGCGCACCCGTGAATTCGATGCTGATCTGGATGCTGTTCAACTGACGAATGATCCTGCCGCACTGGCCCGGGCGCTGGTAAAAATCGAACAGGCAAGTGGCAGGTGGTGGAGTTTTCTGCTCCCGGCCCGCCGCAGCACGGATCCATCATGGATACGAACTCACCCTTCAACGGAGGAGCGGGTCCGGAGACTGAATGCTCTGGCCGCCGATGCAGACAGGCAGCTGGCACTTCCATCGCAACCGGTCAGCATTGCACCGCAATACCACATTATCGTGACACCTGCCCGCTGGCATGGCTTTGGAGTGTGGTACTGATGAACGAACAGCATAAGATCGGCCTGGCTCTTGGTAGCGGTTCCGCACGTGGCTGGGCGCATATCGGCGTTATCCATGAACTTGGCAGGCTGGGAATCAAGCCGGAGATTGTTTGCGGCAGTTCGATCGGTGCGCTGGTGGGCGCTTCCCTGGCCTGTGGTCAGCTGGATGCGCTGGAGAGCTGGGTGCGTAAACTGACCGTGCGCGACATACTCAGGTTGATCGACCTGTCGCTCACCAGAGGCGGCCTGATTCAGGGAAACAAACTGGTTCAGGCCTTCTGTGAGTTTGTCAGTGATGTTGATATTGAAAGCCTGGCACTGGAGTATGGAGCAGTCGCCACCAACCTGAGTGCCGGACGCGAATTCTGGTTTGACAAGGGCCCTCTACTCACTGCTGTGCGTGCATCCATTGCTCTGCCGGGACTCTTCCCGCCTGTTGAATACCGGGGAAACTGGCTGGTTGATGGCGGGCTGGTCAATCCCGTGCCGGTTTCGATGTGTCGAGCCATGGGCGCCGATATCGTCATTGCCGTAAACCTGAACAGTGAACTGGTCGGTAACAGGGCGCGTGCAGCCAGCAGGGAGGCAAGAGTGACACTGAATCTGGCTCAAAGTGAACTGATTCAGAAAATTGCCACAGGCCTCTCTCCTGTCAAAGAGAAGGTTGAGTCTATGCTATCCTTCGGAAATGGAACAAAGCGTATGCCCGGCCTGTTTGAAACCATAACCGGTTCAATCGATATCATGCAGGATAGAATCACCAAGAGCCGGCTGGCCGGAGATCCGCCGGATGTGTTGATCAGTCCACATCTGGCGCATATGGGGCTGTTGGAGTTCGACCGTTCGGATGAGGCAATCGAGGAGGGCGTGGCGGCAGTAAAACGCGCGCAGGCAGCCGGTGCGCTCAGACTGTTGCTGCCTGAACTCAAACCATAAGGTATCGAGGCTGATATATTGGCATATATGAGCCGGATTCGGTCTGGACCCGGTAGTTGCTGGGATCTATCAGCTTTGTCCGGGAGACAGATAGTGTGCCCATCTCTTGCCGGCGAGCCAATCGCTACCCTTCCGGTTGAGTCATCTCCATAGCTTTGCCAAGATGTGTGCGTGTACAGCTATCTGTTAAAGCCAGTCAGTCTCCTTCCCGGAGTCGGCCCTGCCATTGAGAAGCGTTTTTTCTCACGTGGCATCCATGTTATTGGTGATCTGCTTCTGCATCTTCCCAAGAAATATATCGATGATCGTGAAATCGTTCGGATCAGGGATCTTCGGGAGGGAGTTGAGGCCCGAATACAGGCACGTATTATCAATAAGAGCGCACGCGGTTCCGGTAGAAAACGGCAGGTAACCGTCACACTGGCCGATGATGACGATGCACATATCAGGCTGAACTTTTTTCACTCAGGCTACATGATGGGCGATGTCCGCCTAAGCGAAGGCAGAGAGATTACCGTGCGTGGTCTGCCGGAACGTTGGGGAGGACGGTTGCAGATGAATCACCCCGAGTGGACGGTGCCGGTGAGGTTTGTGCCCGGCTGGCATCCGCTTTATGCATCACTGGCTGGTTTAAGCGGCAAGCGTATCGAATCAATGATCAGGCATGCGCTTTCGCTTATACCGGCCGGCGCGGCCTCGCCGCTGGATCCGCTGTTGCCCGATTATCCTTCACTCCGGCAGGCAATGACCCATATCCATCAGCCGGGTGAGGCGGGCATTCACTGTGAACTGTTCGGGAAGTCGATGCGGCGGCTTAAACTGGAGGAGCTGCTGATCTACCTGCAGCTGATGCTGGAGAAGAAACGGCAGGCGGAGGTTCCGGCTCCGGTATTTGATGATGATGCACTGGAGAAGAGGCTGATCCGTGCCTTTCCCTATCCGTTAACCGACGCACAGCAGCAGGTATGGCAGGAGATTTCAGCCGACCTGAGGTCGGGCAAGAGAATGCACCGGCTTCTGCAGGGCGATGTTGGCGCCGGTAAAACATGGATTGCGGCACTGGCCATCAGCAGAGCTTGCGGGTGTGGCGTGCAATCGGCCCTGATGGCACCGACCGAGGTGCTGGCCACGCAACACTACCAGACATTAAGTGAACTGCTTGAACCTCTGGGTATTGATGTTGCACTGCTGACCGGCAGCACAAGGGCAGCCGGACGAAAGAAGATTCTGGGTCGTCTGGCTGATGGCTCGCTGGCATGTGTGATCGGTACGCATGCACTGATTTCCGAAGCTGTCCGCTACGCATCACTCGGACTGGCGCTGGTGGATGAACAACATCGCTTTGGGGTCAGGCAGCGCTGGGCGTTGTCCGAGAAGGGGGGAGGAGCCGTGCACCTGCTGGGTATGACAGCTACGCCGATCCCTCGCTCACTGGCCCTCTCTCTCTATGGCGATCTTCATCTAAGTATGATGCGGGGTATGCCTCCGGGGCGCAAACCGGTTGAGACGCGTGTGGTTGCCAGGCAGAAGATGGGAGCGCTGGCAGAAGGGATGCAGCGGATTCTGGATCAGGACGGGCGTATCTACTGGATTGTACCGCGCATTGATGAAGAGGAGGATGGCATCTCTGTTTCGCAGCGGGTGGAGGCACTTGCGGGACGTTTTCCGAAGGAACAGGTGCTTGGCCTGCATGGGCGCATGAAGGCGGTGGAGAAACAGACAGCTTTGGAGGCATTTGCTGATGGTTCATGCAGGATTTTGGTGTCAACGACAGTGGTGGAAGTGGGGGTGAATGTGCCGCAGGCCCGGCTGATCGTCATTGAGCAGGCCGAGCAGTATGGGCTGGCGCAGCTGCATCAGTTAAGAGGCAGGGTCGGGCGCTCGTCGGAACAGGGTTACGCTGTTCTTGTTCCGGGCAAGGATGCCACTACTGCCTCCATGCAGCGTCTGAATCATCTTGTGAACAATCATGATGGGCTGGCACTGGCAGAGATTGACCTTCAGTTGCGTGGCAGTGGTGATGCGGTTGGTGTGCGTCAGAGCGGTGATGCCGGCTTCCGAGTGCTGAATCTGTGTACCGATATTCAGATGATCCAGAAGTGGTGTAAAGTTTTTTGTGGATGTGAACTTCATGAGCAAATGGTTAACTTCTGGCGGCCTTCTGCCGATAGTATTGACTAGGGAGATGCTGAATAAAGCCGGGCGCGTTTTAGCTTTGCTCACAAGATCAATCACTTATGCGGTTGATTTTGATTCGTGGCATCCTGCCAGATTGGACAGGGCATCCATGACCTGTATGGACGTGCGGAATAAATCGGCACTTCCCTAGAGCCTCTGGAAAGGTGCGTTGTCCACTTTTCCAGGGTGCAAAGCCAGAAGCACGCTTTTGACTTGGGCAGGCAACAGGGCAGGATCTTTTCAAAAATAAAAATCACTTTTTTTCTAAAGTCCACCATACCCCCGACCGATACGTATAACCATAGCGGGTAAGAGCATGAAGTTTTTCCCCATCTGCAGGGACGCAGAATGTGACAAGGCAGGATGTCGTTCACATACAAATACAACTACGGAGAGAATAGATGGCACTAACAGTCCAAACAAACAATGCGGCGATGACC
>CAZLJF010000038.1:0-16776 GCA_964559845.1 uncultured Zetaproteobacteria bacterium
CGGATCGACATAGAGCCTCCAGTCGGGACGCTCTTCCTGCAGCAAGCGTTCAAAGCTCTGCATATCATCCGGATGAACCGCCAGCTTCAGGGTGGTAGCATCCGGCAGTTGTCCGGCAGCGCGTTTTGCAGCCTTAAAAAGGGCATCTTTCTGCTGTTCCAGAATTTCACCCATCAACTGCTCAACCACCAGCTGTGCTATATCCACCACTGCATCAACACAACTCTGGCGCATACGGGAAGCCTCATACTCCGCCTGTTTCAGACAGTTCTCCATGGCCTCGATGATCTGCTCCGCCCTCTTTTCGCCCAATGCCAGACCTGCCTTTTCACCAGCGGCGTAAGCCTTGTCATAAGCCTCCCGTTCAACCATTTCGGCACGTCCCTGGGCCTCCTGCAACATCTTCTCAAGCTGATCCATACGCTGTACTTCCGCGGCGGTAATTCCAGCCGGAGTTGCTCCTTCTCCCAGGGCAGGGAAAGGCGAATTCACTGTAGAGAGAGCAGTGCCCTCAATGTTCTCAATCGGCAGCGGTGTAAGCCGGGACATCCGATCAGACCATATCGTCAGCAGCGCTTAGTGAAATAGAGCCATCTTCATCAAGCTTGCGGACCACCTTCAAAATACTCTGCTGGCTCTCTTCAACATCGGCCAGTTTCAGCGGTCCCATTACCTGCATATCTTCACGCATAATCTCGGCGGCACGCTGAGACATATTGCCAAAGAAACGTTCAGCCAGCGTATCCGGCGCGCCCTTAAGCGCCTTGACGAGTTCATCGGATGAGACATGTTTAAGGACGGTCTGAATGTCCCTGTCAGAAAGCTCAAGCAGGTCTTCGAAGACAAGCAGCAGTTTATCAACCTGGGAGAAGAGCTCTTCATCCTTCTGCTCCAGCCGCTCCAGTAATGGTTTGGACACATCCTTATCAAGGCTCTTGAGAATCTCCACCACACTGACCATGCCATCAAAACTGATGCCGGAACTGCCGGTTGTTTCAGCCAGTTCCTTCTCCAGCGTCTCTTCGATATCACGAACCAGTTCCTGCGGAACACTCTCAATCTTGGACATGCGCATCACAACTGACATCTGGATATCTTCATCCAGCAAGGCGATCACCTGGCTTGCCACGGAGGTATCGATATTCCCCAGTATCAGCGCAATGGTCTGCGGGTGTTCTGCTTCGATATACGACTTAATAACAGACGGATCAATCCGGGAAAGCTTTTCCCATACCGTCAATGTTCTCGGTGCATCAAGATTCTCGAGAATCTGCTGGGCCCGCTCCTGTTCAACTGCATAATGGAGCAGGCTGATAACATGGCTCCGGTCACTGTGATACATCGGATCATCGGACTCATGCATCTCAAGGTATTCGTCCAGAACCTTCTTCAATGTTTCCGCCTCGATTTTGCCAAGCTCCGACATGCGGCGACTTAACCGGGTCAGGGTTCTGTCATCCATCCCCTGCACAATAGGGGCTGCGGCTTCCGGACCAAGCGCAAACAGCAGGATGGCTGCCTTATCATCACCGCTTAACTCTTCGCGTGTACGACTCATGAACCCAGCCACTGATTCACAATCTTGCTGGCACGGTCAGGATTTGTAATCACCGCACTGCGCGCACGCTCCATCTCCTCCAGCCGGGCATAAGCCTCATCGGAGAGTGTTGGTAAAGCCCTGCTACCCTCTTCATCCGCATCGGATGCTGCAGACAGGCGCTGGGAGAGCGGACGCAACAGAAACCAGGCCATCAGCAGTAGCGCGAGGCCGGCAACACCATAGCGGGCAATCTCCAGATAGAACGCCCTGTTTTCGGCGGCTTCAAGCGCCTCTGAATCAGCAGGATTGGAGATATCGAGCAGTGGCATGCTCTGGATTTCAACCGTGTCGCCACGATCTTCATTATAGCCGACGGCACGCTCAATCAGCGCCTGCAGGCTTTTGAGCTCGGCCTTGTCTCGCGGTACAAAGATTTCATTACCGGCATCATCCTTTTTGAAGGTGCCGCCAACAATGACAGCAACCGACAGTTTGTTGATACTTCCGAATGGAATGATCCTGCGCTCGGATGTGGAGCTGATTTCATAGTTCTGGGTGCTCTCACTGCGATTGGCCTGTTCACCGGGCGTCACCGCAGAAGCGACCGAACCGTCCGGCAGTACGGCCGGGTTGGCACCTGGTGTATTGGAAGCTACGCCGGGCACCCCCTTCGGCATGGCATCGACTGCGCTGCGGCTCTCCTTAATCAGCTTCTGGCTGCGAATGACCTGCTCATCAGGATTATAACGCTGGCTGTTCTGCTCAACATATTCACGATTGATATCTGCTGTCACCCGAACTACAGCCTGGCCGCTGCCAACCACCTGTTCCATCATCGTTGTCAGCCGTTTCTCAAGCCGGCGCTCAAGCGATGCCTGATACTCCTGCATCGTCTGCCCTTCACTGGTGGGTTGCTCCTCATCATTTCCGGATAACAGATTTCCGGAAGAGTCCACAACGGTTACGGAGCCTCGATCAAGATCCGGCACACTGGCGGCAACAAGATTCTGAATGGCTGCGACCGTCTGTTTTGAAAGACGCTTATTGCCGATCAGTTGCAACATCACAGAAGCGGTAGCCTTACGGTCACGTTCTGCAAAAGCGGACTCTTTCGGAAGCACAAGATGTACGCGGGCAGCTGTAACCTGAGGCAATACTTCGATGGTACGCGCCAGCTCACCCTGAAGCGCGCGCTGCAGGTTTACTTTCTGGGTAAAATCACTGATTCCGAACTGGTTACTCTTATCAAAGATTTCAAAGCCTGCGCCATTTCCCGGCATCATATCCTGGCCTGCCAGCTTCAAACGGACGCTATAAACCTGGTCTGCCGGCACAAGCACAGTGCCGGAGCCTTCAAGCTTGTAGGGAATATGCTCCTTCTGCAGGAGTTCCACGATTGATGCGGAATCCTTTTCATTCATGCCGGAATAGAGCGCTCTGTAGGGTGTATCGGCAGACCAGAGCATCAAACCGATAAAACCGACCAGCATCAGGCTGCCGGCAGTGAAAAGGAGCAACCTGCGATTCCGAACCAGCGCTTTCTGCACAGAGGCAAAACCGGTCGGCTGGGCACTGGCTGTATCCTCAACCGGGGAAGCAGTTGTCGCAATCGGAGATGATTGTTGAGGTATAAGTGCATCAGCCATCACTTATCTCCTATACCTGCATCCGCATTACTTCCCGGTAGGCATCCACCAGCTTGTTTCTTGCTGAAAGAAGAAGCTGGAAAGAGAGATCTGCCTTCTGAACTGCAAGCAGTGTCTCGGCAACATTGCCGCTACCGTTTACGGCAAGATTCTCTGCTGCAGTAGCTGCAGCCTTATGCTCATGGTTCACCTGGGCGGTATACTGCTTGACCAGCGCACCGAAATTTCCCGGTTTGCCTGTTGTCTGTTGTCCCTGGACAGGTTGAATGGAGGGGCCATATCCCTGAACTTTCATACTGATTCCTCCGTGAATTCATTCATATCAAATCAGCGCAGCAGCTCAAGCGACTTGATAAACATTCGCTTGGATGCTTCCATCGATGTGACATTGGCTTCGAAGCTTCGTGCAGCTGAGTTCATGTCGACCATCTCTTCAACCATATTCACATTGGGCAACTGCACCATGCCATCCGCATTTGCATCCGGATGGGCAGGATCATATACCTCGCGGAAAGGTCGCTGATCCTGAACAACATCCACCACCCTGACTGATTGCCGACTCCCTCGTTGCAAAGAGCTTCTGAAAATGTCTGAAAAGTTCTGTTCTATCGGCGTCGCCTGAAACACCACCTGACGACGGCGGTAAGCGCCACCCTCAGCCGTGCGGGTAGATTCGGAGTTGGCGATATTTTCCGCCACAATATCCATTCTGGAGCGCTGCGCTGACATGCCGGAGGCAGCAATATGCATGGAAGAAAAGAGTTCATTAGCCATTCATATTTCCCCTGAAATACAGAATATATTTAGGAGGATGCATTATCGTCCCCCCTCTTTAATGACATTGGAGAGTCCACTGATACGCCCTTTGAGAAGACGGAGAGTCAGTTCATGCATCATCTGGTTCTCGGCAAGGGAAGCCATCTCCTGCTGGATGTCGACACTGTTTCCATCCATGCGCTGAACGGTACTCATGCGACTTCTCAGACGGCTGCCCGAAACGGAATCCATATGTGACGGGTTGGTGATCGCCAATCCGCCTTCAATCTGTTTGGCTGCCAAAAAATCGGCAAATGTGCGCCTGTCCGCCTTGTAGTTGGGTGTATCCGCATTGGCAATATTGCCCGCATGGACGGTCTGCATGCGCTCCCGGGCGCTTGCCGCAGCCTCAAGCCTTAAAAAACCCGCACTGAATAGACTGTTTCCCATTCCGGCTCTCCATTGTCAAAATTATGACGATACATCGTCACGCCGGCTCCCTCTCGGCATTGCTTATCCATAAGCAATCAACCAACAGCAAATGACGTGCCAGATCCGTAGTCCTTCAGTTTGTTTCGCAGAGTCCGGATACTGATGCCCAGAAGGTTGGCTGCCTCCGTACGATTCCCCTTCACATGTTCAAGCGTCTGCTCAATAAGGGCCCGTTCCATATCGCGGATACTCATACCTGTCCGGATAGCAGGTCCACGCTCCTGCTGCCCGGCAGATTGAGGTATCTGCACAAGCCCGAGGTGATCCGGCAAAATTTTCCCCTCCATACACATCAGAAATGCTCTGTGCATACAATTTTCCAATTCACGAACATTTCCGGGCCAGCTATGAGAGACAAGCGCGCTCAGTGCAGTTGCATCCAGTGCCGGCGCAGGCTTGCCATACATCTGGCTGAAGCGCTTAAGAAAATGATCCGTTAGCGGAGCGATGTCTCCGGGCCTCTCTCTCAAGGGAGGCAACTGAATGGTTACAACATTCAGGCGATAGAAAAGATCCTGCCTGAATTTCCCCTCCGCAACTGCCTGAGCAATATCCCTGTTGCTTGTTGCAATGATCCGCACATTCACCTTTACCGGCTTACGGCCACCAAGCCTGTCTACCTCCCCCTCCTGAATAACCCTTAACAGTTTTGCCTGAAGATGCAGCGGCATCTCGGTAATTTCATCCAACAGAAATGTTCCATCATGGGCGATCTCAAACTTTCCGGGGCGTGCCTGGGTCGCGCCGGTAAAAGCGCCTTTTTCATGGCCGAACAGCTCTGCCTCCAGTACACCCTCAGGAATTGCTGCACAGTTGATGGCAATAAAGGCATTGTTTTTACGGTTGGAACACTGATGAATATATCTGGAGATTCGCTCCTTACCGGTGCCGGATTCTCCAATCACAAGCACCGATGCCTGGCTGGGAGCAATCAACGCCACCTGATCAAGCAGGCGGCGAGTCTCGATATCCTGTGTAACAAATATATCACTGCCTGCCCTGTGGGTCTCCGCCTGGCGGGCAAGTTCCGCCTGATGGCCGGCTTTACGCACATAGATCTGCATCGCTTCATCAGGACAGGGCAGTATCCGGTAGTCCATCACTCCCATTCGCATCAGATCAGTGGCACGAGCTGCATCGCCACGCTCTGCCATAATCACAATATTGGCCTGCGGCTGCTGATCAAAAAGCCGGCTTACCAGGCCCGCCACAGTCATGCTGTCCCAGATAAAAATAATGGCCTCCGCTTCAGGCTCAATAGAGACAAACGTTTCGGGATATGACTCCACTCTCGTGTCGGGCAGCAAGCGGCCAAGTTGAATACGAATATCCGCCTCATAATGATCCGGAAAGGAAAGCAGGTAGATGGGCGACTGACTCATAGCTGGCTCTCCAACAGTTCATCCGCTTGCTTCTCGGCCAGAGCCAACGCAGCAAGCGAAGCATAAATACCTGCTTCCTTCTCTGTTTTCAGGCGCTCAAGACGCTCCATGGCCTGCCGCCGCTTACCGGTATGTACCTGGCAAATGCTGAACCTGTATCTCCATGCAGCGTCACGATCATCCTCGGGAACAGCGCCATAAAGCGCTTCCGCCTTACGGTAATCCTCAGCCTTGAACATGTTGTTTGCCTGCTCCATCACTGCCCGTGACCTGTCCGCACCGACCGTCTCGCCATATTGCCGCCATGCATGGGCAGCCACATACCAGCGGGATAAAGCCTCTGCAATACGCGCCCTGGCCTTCCAGTAATTACCCCGCTCTTCAACTGCAATGTCCGTAGCTGCAACGGAAACTATGGTCTGTGATGCCGCTGCTGCATTACCACTCTTTAGCTGCATCCGGGCCACAAGCAGCAGCATTTCAGGACGGTAGAGCGTAAACTCATTTTCATCCAGCCACGCCATCACCCGCTCAACACCGTCGGCATCACCCCGATCCAGCCATAAGCGAGCTCGCTCAAGCATCACTTTATGTCCCCATACACTGTTGGCTGACTGCCGGTAGAGACGCTCCAGCAGCACCTCCGCCTGTTCAAACTCCATAAGCATTCGTAGTGCATGTGCTACACCAAACTGCAGCCGGGCAGCGCTCAGCCCTTCAGGCCGCAATTGTGGAAAACGCTCCCATACCACCACCACCTGCATCCACTTCTGTTCGGCAACCAGCTCCTCGACATATGCTATAAAAGTCTGCTTGCCCTCTTCCAGCGCCTGACCTGCAAATACCGGATAAGCCGAACCGGAAACCCTGGCATAATCCTCCAGCGCAGCGGTTGTTGCCTGTCTCGGCGCATGATCCGGATCCTCTTTTGCAACCCTTACCCATAACCGTGCCTGATAGAGGATAGATTCGTTTTCAATTTCGGATAGCTGATTCTGGCTGGCAATACGTTTCAGGGCAATAATCACAGGCTTGAGTGTGCCGTAATCGTTACTGTCCCTGTATTGAAGCATCATTTTTCGCATGAATGCTTTTTTACCAACGGTTGTCTCTGCTTCTGAAATAGAAAGTATCTCATACTCTTTCTGGACAGTATCAAGGTCTGCTCCCTTCTGCCGACTTTGTATGTCGGCACGGAGCAGACGGACATGAGGCACATAGATGCCCTTCACATACTGTTTCAAAAATCTATCAGCAAGGATCAGTGCATCCTCTCTGTTGCCATGGTAATGCAACATGCGGATATATGTGGAAAACAGCCTCTCCTCTGTCTCGATGATCTCCGGACGGAGCTTGTACACTGCATCCAGCGCAGCAAATGACGCTTTAAAATGGGCCTCTTCAAAATCCACAATGGCCATCCAGACCCTTCCCAGAGCCTGCTCCCGGCTGCCATCCTCAACACGGATGCCATGCTGCAGGAGATCATTGCGAGCCGTATTATATTTTTTCTGGTCAATATGAATGCGTGCCATAAGCAGCCATGCCTTTGTCGCATAGTCGGAAGTATGAAAACGTCCTTTCAGCTTCCTGGCAGTTGTCAATGCAAGTTTGTCGACACCACTCTTCCAGTAAAGCCACGCTGTTTTCCAAAGCAGGGCGGCCTCATCCACATCGTCCGGAAACTCCTTGATCAGAGTGGAGAGCGCATCCACCGCCCTGGAAACATCCTGATAGTGGGCCGCAGCAGCGCGGAACTCTTCAGCCTCAGCAATAAGTTGCAGAAGTGCAAGGCGATTTTCTTCACTTAACTTTGGAGCAGCCAGAAGCTTCTCTGCTGTCTGAATAGCCTGTTCAGGGTTGCCCTGACTCAGAAAAATTCGAACGCCCTGAACACGACTGTCCGGCTCGGCAAAGGCTGGCCCGTTTATCAAACCGGTTATAAGAGTGACAACAATGAAACGAATCATATCCGGCGCAACGCAAGAGTTGTGCCGAATATGCAGTATCGATTTTATGTTTTCATGAGAAAGACATAGCAGAAAAAATCAGAGCTCTGCCGGAGCTTTAAGTCCTTTCTTTTTAATCTTCTCCACCAGTGTCGTGCGGTTCATCGACAAAAATTTGGCGGCACGATTTTTATTCCAGTCAAAACGCTCAAGTGCTGACATGATGAGGTGACTTTCGAACTCATCAACAATGCCCTTGAAGTCCACCTCATCGTGATCTTCTATTTCGATCATAAAGCCCCGCTTCGCACGCTCGCCACTATCAAGCATACGGGAGGGCATATCCTCAATATCCATCACACCACTACGCTTCAGGGTGGCCACGCGTTCAATCAGGTTTTGCAGTTCACGGACATTCCCCGGCCATGAGTAACGCAGCATCACATGCCTGGCTGCATCACTGATACCTGAAATGGATGAGTGCTTTTCGCTGTTAAACTTCGCCATAAAATGCTCGGCCAACAACAGAATATCTTCACCACGATCACGCAGAGCCGGCAACTGCATGGGTATCACATTCAGGCGGTAATAGAGATCCTGTCGGAAGTTTCCTTTTTCAATCTCCTCTTCCAGATCACGATGCGTGGCAGCAATAACACGCACATCGACAGCGATACTTTGATGGGAACCAACCGGCTCGAAACAGCGTTCCTGCAAGACGCGCAACAGCTTCACCTGCAACTTGGGACTCATGTCCCCGATCTCATCCAGGAAGATGGTGCCGCCATTGGCGACCTCAAACCTTCCAGGACGAGCTCTTACCGCGCCTGTGAAAGCGCCCTTCACATGGCCAAACAGTTCAGACTCCAGCAACTCCTCCGGAATGGCGCCGCAGTTAATAGACACAAACGGCTTGTTTGCTCGTGTGCCGGATTTATGCAGGAGATTGGCAAGCACCTCTTTGCCTGTACCCGACTCTCCGGTAATCAGTACGGTACTATCGGAATCTCCCAGCAGCTTGGCTGTCTCACGAACCTTCTGCATACAGCGGCTTTGACCAATGAGCAGCCCCTCATTATCTGTAGCTGCCAGCTTCTGTTTCAACACCTGATGATCCTGTTGCAACTGGCGTTTCTTCAGCAGCTCTTCGACACGTACAAGCAGTTCATCATGGTCAAACGGTTTTTTAAGGAAATCATCGGCCCCCAGTCTGATTGCCTCAACAGCTGTATCCACTTCGGCATACCCCGTCATCAAAATAATTCCCATATTCGGGTCTGCCTCTTTAAATTCCTGCAGTAATTCGATGCCGTTGCCATCCGGCAAGCGAATGTCGAGGATTGCTATATCAAACTTGCCATGGCTGACCGCCTCACGGGCACGCATGGCATTTGCCGCGGCTGTGACATGATGATTGGCCTGCTCAAGCGCTTCCTGAATCGTAAGACGGAGCTCCTCTTCATCATCCACCAGCAACATATATGCAGTTCTAGTCACTTGCTTACTCCCTTAATATGGAAACAAATGCGTCAGGCCCGAAACCCATTTCATTCGGGAACATATCACACGGAACCACAAAGTCAAAATAATGACATACAAAAATATCCCGCAACTATTTGTTTTTAAAGAGAGCAATGAAAACGCGTCAAAAAAAAGTCATTACCACACGTGGCCCTCAAGATGAGTATGATGCAAAAAATGACATCCCATAACCACCTGCTTCATGCTATATATCCCGATATGAATCTCTTTTCAGAGGAAGGTAGACGGTGTCAAAAACATTAAAAGAGCAGCTGCAACGGGCCATGGAAATGGATGTCTCCGAAGTGGCCAGCCTACCCGCGCTGAAACGCCATACCCTTGGCCTGCTACGTTTTTTCTGGCGCGTCATTAACCGCTTTGTTGAAGACAGGTGCATTCAACGAGCCTCGGCGCTCGGTTACGCATCCTTGCTGGCCATCGTACCACTGGTCGTACTGGGGTTCTCCATTTTTACAAGCTTTCAGGCTTTTGATGTAGTGGCAGGCAGTATTCGCAGCACACTGCTTGAATATCTTTTACCGACCAGCCAGATGGCTGTTCAAAACTACCTTGAGCAGGTCGCCGACCGGGCAACAGCCCTCTCCATTTTTGGTGTCCTCGGCCTCCTGTTTACTGCAACAGCACTGCTGAACACAATGGAAGAGGCATTCAATGATATCTGGCGCATTTCACGATGCCGCTCATGGCTATCGAAATTTGTTACTTTCTGGTCGGTACTGACGCTCTCGCCCATACTGATTGGCGCTTCACTGACCATCACCTCCTATTTTGCCGCGCTACCTGTCATCCGTGATGTAGCAGAGGGGGCAACGGCCATCCGTCATATTCCCTTTCTGCTGCCGTGGGTTATCTCATCCACTGCCATGACTGCTCTCTATATGGTGCTGCCAAACACATCAGTTCCCTTCCGTTATGCCGTGGTTGGCGGCCTGATTGCAGGAGCCCTGTTTGAACTGACCAAACTGGGCTTCGCCTTTTATGTCACGGAACTGGCCAGTTATGAAAAGCTTTACGGTGCGCTGGGGACACTGCCTGTCTTTCTCATCTGGCTCTATCTGGCCTGGGTTGTCGTGCTTATTGGTGCTGAAGTTGTTTTCTGCCTGCAGCATCCTGAACAGTCACACAAGCAGGGACGCTTTCTCTTCCGCCCCGGTATCCGGAAGTTCTACTCCCACCTGATCCTGCTGCGAGCGGCACAGGCCATGCAGTCAGGCCAAAGCCTCTCGCTTCATGAACTGGTGGCAGAAACCTCCATTCCGGACAATATCCTGCAGGAACTGATGGACAGTCTCTGTGAGCGCTCCCTGCTTAAGCAGGTTGTCAGCAGAGACTCCCGGGGAGCATGGATGCTTGGTACGGATGCGGATGCACTCTCCCTGAACACTATCTACCAGGCACTCTCGCCATGCCCCATGGAGGTGCCGGAAGAGTGGCAACATTCCTCGATTGGCCGCACACTGTCGGGCATCTATTTCCGTATGGGACGTGAGCAGGGTGAACTTCTCGAATCACTGAATCTTCGCGATCTCATGGAAAAAGAGCAGAAAGAGATAGAGGACGAAGAGGAAGTTATTACATCATGACCCATGCCACCCTGATGATTGCCGCATCCGAGCATGATGCGGACATGCTCTATGTTTCGGGACTGTTTGTGCCGGATCCGTTTATTGCCATTGAACTGGAGGGCGAATGGCATGGCCTCTTCTCGCCGCTTGAAGTGGACCGGGCACGCAAACAGTCCAGATTTAAACATATCCATCTGGATACGGCATGGAAGGAAAAGGCCCGGGAGAACAACCGGCAGGCAGGCCTTGCCGCTGCCGCCGCCGCATTTTTGCAACAACATGGTGTTACCAGCCTCCGTGTTCCCGATCAATTTCCGCTTCGCTATGCGGAACAGCTTCGGGAGTGGGGCTTTCATGTTGAAGCAGCCCGGGGCGCACTGTTTAAAAGCCGTATTATTAAAACCGAGGAGGAGATCCGCCACCTGGCGAAGGCAGAACGACTGACAAAAAATGCCATGCGGCAGGCAGAGAGATTTCTTGCTGAGTGCAGTATTGGCAAGGATGGCATTTTATTGCATCCCGATGTTGGCGGAAAAATCAAATCCGGACATCTGCGATCAGTGATCGAAACCTATCTGATCCGGAACGGAGCCATGCCTGCACATACCATCGTGGCCTGCGGCAGGGAAAGTGCTGATCCACACCATGTCGGCCACGGCTATCTGAGAGCCCACCAGCCCATTATTATCGATATCTTTCCCCGTGTTCTGGCCACCGGTTATTGGGGCGATATGACCCGCACCTATGTCAAGGGCAAAGCGCCCTCTCCGGTCAAAAAACTCTATCAGACAGTCAGAGAGGGGCAGGACATTGGTCTGGAGATGGTATCTGATGGCATCGCCGGAGCCGATATTCACCGCGCCATTACAGCGCACTTCGACAGGCAGGGGTTTAAAACAGCAATAGTTCGCGGTAAACAGACCGGCTTCTTCCATGGTACAGGCCACGGTGTCGGGCTTGAAATCCACGAGGAACCAAGAGTTTCAACAGGCAGTGATATTCTCAAATGCGGCCACGTGATTACCATTGAGCCAGGTCTTTATTACCCCGGCCTGGGGGGGGTGCGTATTGAAGATATGGTGGTCGTTCAGAAAGACGGGCACATCAATCTGACCAGGCATCCGCGAAGGCTTGAAATCAGGTAGGAGACTGCATCCATTTTGGGTACTGTTACAGTATCATGCGCTCCCCCTCTGGGATACAGATAAAAAGCTGTGCTAAGATTCGAGGTGACAGAAATTAGAAAATGCTAACGCTTCAGGAGATAATGTGAACGACGAGTTTCTGGAACTTTCAGGCATCCATGGAAAGGATGAAAAGAGAGAGCTGCTATCGGCGGAGGATTTCCCGATTCTTGAAGAACTTACGCCTCTGAGCATGCGCATTCTGAACAATGCCAGCCGGGTGATGCATGTCTCAAAAAACGTGGAAATGCTGCATGAAGGAGACACGCCCCATGATCTCTATTTTATTAAACAGGGAACCATGGCCATTGGCAGGCAGGCAGGCAGGCAGTTAAAAGTAATCGCCCGACTTAAATCCGGAGATGTTTATGGCGAGTTTGGTGCACTGCGTAAAAAATCACGCTATGCCTCTGTCTTTACTGCCGAGCCCAGTGTTATTATTCGTGTTGAGCTTTCCGCCATTCAGCAGGTGCTCGAAGCCGACAGTAATTTTCGTGAGCGTCTTGAATCCCTGCTTACCCGACGCATGCTGGACAGCTTCTTTTTCACCCATCCCGTCTTTCATGCACTGCCGGAACAGGAGCGAAAAATACTGGCAAAAAAGCTGCCGATACAATTTTACGACCGGGATACACGCATCTTCACCCAGGGGAGAAAACCGCAGGGAGTCTGTATGATCCTGTCAGGTGAAGTAGAGGTGCGTTATACAAACCATGCCGGAGAAGAACGTCTGCTGGAGATCCGACGTGATAATGACCTGCTGGGAGAAGTTGCCAACAAAAACGGAACAGAACTGGCCTATTCAGCCGTTGCTGCAAGTGATGTGGATATTCTGATGCTGGATAATAAAGCAATGAAGGCAATACACGACCAGCATCCGGAGACATTCGAGAATCTTGAAAACTATATCAACAGGCGAGCTGAACGGACAGTGGCCCGCCTGCGGGAAAATATGGGCTGATTTTTTCGAATTCCGGGTTGGCATGCGGAACATGAAAACCGTGATATATCTGTTCCTGCTCACACGGGGAATAAAATCTCAACAGTTCCACAACCAGATCATAAAAAGAACGGATACACCCTGATCCGATGATTTCTAACAGGTAACCGTACCGGTCATTGCCCTGGCTCTGCTGCCAGACAGGACGGAGCCATAACAACCGGCAAATAGCCAGCCGCCGTTAGACTGTTTTATCATCAATAAGGTTTGCTTCTCTTGCCACGAACGGAGTTTATCCCTCCCATCTGCCAGAGTACCCATGCTCCCGGCAGGGAGGCAACGCTCAGCACAATCACCCAGAGAGCTGCCATGGCCGTGGCCGCATCGCTGCTGGCACCAAAATAGACGGCAAAACTGACATAGCCTGCTTCACGAACACCAAAGCCATTCAGCGAGATCGGCAGTGTTGCCACCAGCGCCACAAGCCCGACCATAATCGAATATGCCGCCCAGTTCATCTCAAGCCCTACAGCCATACCAAGAAACATGTGCGCTTGCACAATCAGAACCTGGAACAGAAACGACACCGGCAGGCTGCGCCACCACACCTTCTGAAAGGCTCGCTCCATCAGCGGCAACGCCTTCAGCTTCTCCAGCTTCCCGGGAAGACGGCCAACCAGATAGCTGTCAATGAGCGGATAGAGCAGCATGCCTGCCCATGCCGCGATCACAATAGCCAGCCAGGTCAGCCACCATATCAGTGGCCAGTCAAAAAAGAGCATCGAAATCGTCAATAGCAACAGCAGCGCATACATGCCATTGACACGATCCAGAATCACACTGGCTGCGGCAGTTACACCGATGCCCCGACGCCCCTCTGTTTTTGCAAGCACGACACCACGAACCACATCGCCACCAATGGTTGATGGCAGGAAGAGGCTGGCAAACATACCGAGAAAATAGAGTCTGATCTTGCGCCGCTTTGAAACTTCAATACCCAGCCCTTCGGCAATCCATGCCCAGCGCAAGCCACACAGCACATAACCCAGGCCAAGGCAGCCAAGCGATGCCGCCAGCCAGAGCGGATTCAGACCACGGATACGTTCCCAGACATCAGCCACGTCAACATAGTTTATCACAGCCGCCAGCAACGCTGTCGTCAGCAGTAGTTTCAGGACAAAAAAGAGAGACGGTTTTTCCATGAGCAGGCGGCAAAGTAGCACAGCAGATGCTGCCAGCCTACCCATCAATCGCATCGAAGTGCTGATTTAATCATCGCTTCCCCCTAGAGTTCACGCATTCTTACAAGGCAGGCCATGAAACAGTTATCCGACATTCCTGAAGCACACTACCCCTACTGGCTGATACTCCTGTGGGCAGTTCTGACACTGCCGTCACTGGGGCTGGCGCCGCTGTTTGATTATGATGAAACCATCTATGCCCAGACTGCCATCGACATGATGCGGCATGGCGAATGGATTGTGCCAACAGCCAACGGCATGCAGTTTTTTGAGAAGCCGCCCTTCACCTACTACCTGATGGATATCTCCTTTCTTGTTTTTGGAGAAAATGCCTTTGCGGCACGCCTGCCGTCGGCGCTGTTCACGCTATTCACCGCACTGCTTGTCTTCCGTTTCGGCAACAGTATTCACTCTCCCGCCTTCGGACTCACCGCATCGCTGATTTTCCTGACCATGCTTGAAGTTGGCCTGCTGGGCCATGCCGCTATTCTTGATGCTGTACTCAACTTCTTTATTGCCGCCTGCCTGCTATACTATTTCCGCTGGCGTCAGTTTGGAGAGAAAAGGCACGCGCTTATCACCGCCGCCATGATGGGGGCAGCCGTCAGTATCAAGGGTCCGGTCGGGGCCGTTGTTCCTGTTCTGATTATAATGGCCGACCGGCTTCTGGCGAGAGATATGTTGGCCACACTGCGCGCCATTCCGTGGCTGCCCTGTCTGACGCTGTTCCTGATCACAGCCACGCCGTGGTATATAATGATTCTTGTCATGCATGGCACCGACTTTCTTTATGAATTTATTGTCGTACACAATATCGGCCGGGCCATGAATCCGATGCAGGGGCATGGCGGCGGCTGGCACTACTATATAGTTGTTTTTATTATATCCGTGCTGCCATGGCTGGCCTGGTTCATCTGGAGCAGCAGGCAGACCTGGAAACAGAAGGCCTCTGCCGACACCCTGATCTCCATCGCAAAACTGGGGTTGATCTGGACAGTGCTCGTCATCGTTCTCTTCACCTTTGCCCGGACAAAACTGCCGCACTACATCTCCGCCATCTACCCCGGCAGCGCGCTGATGATTGCCGCTGCCCTCTTCCATTATGGCAACCGGGAGCAGGTCTCAAAGAGCATCTACTGGGGGAGTGCGCTACTGCTGCTACCGCTTGCGCTGCTGCTGCTGGCCTTTCCTGCTATCTACCCGCACCTGACAGAGCTGGTGCGCCATCCGCGGGCTGTTGCCATTGTGTCGCAGGATATCTCTCCATCCGGATGGATTTCACTGCTGGGTGCGATACTGTTAATGACTGTTGTATGGCTCGGCTGGCATGGCCGCAGGCCGTCCGGCAGCCATCTTTTCCGTTTTACTGTCACCGGCATTGCCCTTCAAAGTACTCTCTTGATCGGGCTGGGCAGCTTTGCCGGCAATCTGGCTCAGGCACCCGCCATGCGCATTGCCGAAGCGGTCAAACAGCTTCCGGGTGAGATGCATATCTACAGCTATAACCTGAACGCCCCCTCCATCTCATTTTATGCACAAAGACCTTACCACATCATGCTTGGCCAAGAGAGTGAAAGGGTGCTGGCAGCCATCAAAGAGCCTCATGCGGTGATCATGCGCAGTGAATCGTTGAAAGACCTTAAACATCTGCATGGCCTCACACCGGCAATCAATCAGGGCGGTTTTTTGATGTATGTGGTCACACCTGATAGCAAGCGCTCCTTATGAAGTTATCCGTTATCATTCCGGCCTATAACGAGGCTGAACGGCTGCCTGCCACCATTGATGAAGCCTCTGCGTGGCTCACCGAAACATTCGGCGAAAATTTCGAAATGATCATCGTGGATGACGGCAGCAGTGATGAAACTGTCAAACGCGTCCAGGCCATGATGAACGGGCGGCCGCAACTGAAACTGCTGGAGCAGCCTGAAAACCGCGGCAAGGGCGCAGCCGTCAGGCGCGGCATGCTGGCAGCAACAGGTGACATTCGACTCTTTATGGATGCCGACCACTCCACTCATATACGGGAGAGTAAAAAGGTGCTGGATGCCATCGAACATGGTACGGATATCGTCATCGCCTCGCGCCAGCACCCTGAATCGGATATCTCCGTTCACCAGTCATGGCTTCGTGAACATATGGGCCAGAGTTTCAACTTTATCATGCGCTCGATTGTCGGGCTGGAGATGCAGGATACGCAATGCGGTTTCAAGGCATTCACCGCAAAAGCCGCCGGGGATATCTTCTCCCGCCAGCAACTGGATGGCTTCAGTTTCGATGTTGAGGTTCTTTTTCTTGCCTCAAAACTCGGTTACAACATTGCAGAGATTCCGGTGGAATGGATCAACGAGCCCAACTCCCGTGTCCGCATCATTGCAGACCCTCTTCTGATGTTTGCCGATGTCCTGCGCATTCGGCGCCTGCATAAGAGGCTCTAGGATCTGTTAACATATATGGTCCGTCCCGCGTTGCAAGGTCTGCAGTTGCTGGCAGAAAGATCGGTTGCACACATATATCCGGCCTTTGCAGGAGGCATTTT